>DVKN01000044.1 GCA_018716005.1 Candidatus Scatomorpha stercoravium | reverse complement strand
ATGAGCTTCGCCGCCGCCGTCTACGAGCGCGCGGGCGGCTACTCGCTTAAGCTCCGCGCCGACGTCAGCGCCCTCGAGAGCAAGGCCGCCGATGCGTTCAAATTGTTGGGCGAAGTCCTCAACGAAACCTGGCTCGGGAACGAGCGCGACAGCCTCGATATCCTCCGTCAGGCGAAGAATTCGGCCATGCAGAACCTCATCAACAACGGCCACAACGTCTCCGTCGGGCGCGTCGCGGCGATGTTCACGCCTGGCGCGGCGGCGGCTGAATACGCGCACGGATATTCGTATTATTGCTGGCTGCGGGAGCGCGAGGCCAACTGGGATTTCGCCGCGCTGAGCGCCGAGCTGCGCGCCGTATATGAGAAGTGCGTTAATCGCGCCGCCTTGACGGCGTCCCTCACCGGCACTCGTAATGAGCGAGTCGACGCGGCCCTCGCGGAGCTTATTGAAAGCCTCCCGGCGCACAATATTATAAGCGGCAACGGCGTCGCGCCCTTCCCCGTGAGGCGCGAGGGCATCGAGATACCCAGCGACGTCGGCTATGCCGCGCTGGGCGGCCTCTCGGGCGAATTCGGCGGCGCGTGGCAGCTCGCGAACCGCGCAATTTCGCTCGGATATTTGTGGAACGCCATCCGCGTCCAGGGCGGAGCCTACGGCACGGGCATCGTCACGCGCGCCACGGGCTTCGACTGCTCCTACTCTTATCGCGACCCCGGGGCGGCGAATTCCCTCGGTGTCTACCTCGATTCGCCCGGATTTTTGGAAACCCTCGCCGGCAGCGGGGAGGACCTGACGGGCCTCATTATCGGCGCTGTCAGCGCCTTCGAGCCCCTGCTCGGGGTGCGCGCGAGGGGCCTCGCCGCGGACGAAAACTACTTCCGCGGCTTCACTCCGGAGACGCTCCGCGCCGAGCGGAAAGAGCTCCTCTCCGCCGGACCCGACGCGCTGCTCGCCGTCGCGGCGAAGCTCCGCGCGGCCTTCGAAAATAACGGGGTCTGCGTCCTGGCGCCGCGCGCCGAGCTCGAGCGCTGCGGCCTCGATGAGATACTTTCACTGTGAGGTGCGCCATGAGGGCATACGAACGACTTCTAAATTATGTAACCTACAACACGACAAGCGCCGAGGGCGCGGACTCTACGCCCAGTACCCCCGGACAGCCGGTATTTGCACGCGCTCTGGTCGATGAGCTCCGTGAGCTCGGCCTCGAAGACGCGCATCTCACCGATGAGTGTTATGTCTACGCAACCCTCCCCGCCTCGCCCGGCTGCGAGGGCGCGGAGGCCCTCGGCCTCATCGCGCATATGGACACCGCGCCGGACTTCCCCGGCGAGGGCGTGCGGCCGCGCGTCATACCTGATTACGACGGGGGAGACGTGCCTCTCGGCGAGGGCCGGACGCTGCGCGTTTCGGACTTCCCGCACCTCGCCGGCCTGCGCGGGCAGACGCTCATAACCGCCTCCGGCTCGACGCTCCTCGGCGCGGACGACAAGGCCGGCATCGCCGAGATTATGACCCTGCTCGACGAACTGCGTTTTGTGCCGCACGGCCCACTCGCAATCTGCTTCACGCCCGACGAGGAGGTCGGCAACGGGGTACTGAATTTTGATATGGAGCAGTTCCTGGCCTCGGCGGCCTTCACAGTCGACGGCGGGCCGCTCGGCGAGCTCTCCTGGGAGAATTTCAACGCCGCGAGCGCCCGCGTGAGCTTCGCCGGCGTCAACGTCCACCCGGGCAGCGCGTACGGAATAATGGTCAACGCCGCCCGCTGCGCCGCCGAGTTTGACGCGCTCCTACCGGGCTGCGACACGCCCCGCGATTCCACGGGCCGCGAGGGCTACTTCTACCTCACCTCGATTAGCGGCGACACGTCCAAAGCGGAGAGCAGGTATAACCTCCGCGACTTCTCCCTCGACGGATTGCGCGAGCGCGAGGAGCTTATCCGCCGCGCCGCGCGCGTCATTAACGAGCGCTACGGAGAGGGCACGGCGAGCGTCGCCTTCCGCGAGGGCTACCGCAATATGCGCGAGAAGCTCCTGCCCGACCATGCACAGCTTATTGAGCACGCCCGCCGCGCCATGCGCGAGTGCGGCGTCGAGCCCGTCGAAGTCCCCGTCCGCGGCGGCACCGACGGCGCGGAGCTCAGCTGGATGGGCCTGCCCTGTCCAAACCTCTGCACCGGCGGCTACGCCTTCCACGGCCCGAACGAGCACATCACCGCCGAGGCCATGGACAAGTGCGTCGAGATACTCCGCCGCCTCGTGGATATTTATAGCGCCCGCTGAATAACCCGCCCGCACACACGTTATGCCGCCCGGCCCCGGAAGGGGAGGGCGGCATTTTTCACAGCGCACTTTCGCGCCGCAAAGTGGCAAATATCCGCCGAAACGGGCCATATCCCGTCCGCCTGTGCAGATTTCGCGCCCGGATATGGGGCCGAAGGGGCCCGAAGGAGTGGAGAATTTGTTAACAAAGCGTGAAATTTTGCGTTGACATGCCCTAATATTTATAGTAGTATTAGAAAAAGTAATAGGCCCCGGGGGTATCTTTACCCTTTGACAGTCTCCAGTATGCCGGGTGGCATATGGATATAAACGCCCCGAAGGGAGAGGAATCAATGAACAAGATGAAGAAACTGCTAGCCCTTGCGCTGTGCCTCGCCATGGTGCTCGCGCTGGCCGCCTGCGGCGGCGCCGGCACGGACATCGTCGGCACTTCGAGCACCCCCGCGCCGACCGAAGCGGCCGAGGGCGGCGTCCTCACGGACGACGAAGCCATCTACATGGCCGCCCTGGGCGACTTCTACGAGGTCTACCAGGAGGCTCTCGCGGCCGAGACCCTGTCCGAGCGCTGGGCCCTGATGGCCGTCGCCGAGGCCAAGTTCCTCGAGAGCGGCGTCGCGAGCCCGATGTACACGGCCGGCGGCTGCTACGCCATGAGCCGCACCGCCTTCCGCTCCGGCGGCTACATCAGCTGGATGGGAGACCGCGTCTACTATGACCAGATGATCCTCACCAACGAGGTAATCGGTAACGAGGATTACGCCGCGCTCACCGACCTCTGGTACGAGCTCGCCGGCACCGGCACCTATTCCGACTCCGCCAGGGAGTACCTCGCCGGCAAGGGCTACACCTTCGCCGACACCGCCGTCACCACCTTCGACCGCGTCGGCACGACCTGGGACATCCTCAGCGACGGCGACTTCCACGACGACGCCTCCTTCATCGACTACCTCTATCAGTACGACTCCGAGAGCGTCCAGCAGCCGCGCCTCGCCACCGGCTACACCGTGAGCGACGACGGCCTCACCTACACCTTCGACATCCGCGAGGGCGTCGAGTGGGTCGACTCCCAGGGCCGTAAGGTCGCCGACCTCGTGGCCGACGACTGGGTCGCGGGCCTGCAGCACCTTGCCGACACCGGCTCTAGCGCCATCGACAACCTCCGCGGCGTCGTTGTCGGCGTCGCCGAGTACCTCAGCGGCGAGATTACCGACTTCAGCCAGGTCGGCATCAAGGCCGTCGACGACTACACCCTCGAGTACACCCTCGTCGACGAGTGCCCGTACTTCTTCAGCATGATTTCCGACACCGCCTTCCTGCCCATGAGCCGCAGCTACTACCTGAGCCAGGGCGGCGTCTTCGGCATCGCGGAGTACGACGCGGCCACCGCCTCGAGCACCTACCTGTACGGCACCGACCAGGACCACATCGCCTACTGCGGCCCGTACCTGTGCACCAACGTCACCGATAAGAACTCCATCAACTACGTCGCCAACGAGAGCTACTGGAACGCCGAGAACGTCGCCATCAAGGCCGTCAACTTCATCTACGACGACGGCAGCGACGTCACCCGCGAATACAACGACTTCATGAACGGCACCGGCACCACCCTCGCGCTCGACACCGCCCAGCTCGAGATGGCGAAGGCCGACGGCAGCTTCGACAAGTACTGCCACGTCGCGCCGAACGTCATGAACATCTTCCTCATGTGGTCTAACCTCAACCGCCAGACCTACGCGAACGTCGCCGACGGCGCCTGCCCGTCCACCAAGGACGACGCCCAGAAGGAGGCTGCCCGCGCCGCGATGCAGAACCAGAACTTCCGCCTCGCCATAGGCTACAGCATCGACCGCGCCACCTACATCGAGCAGAGCCTCGGCACCGACCTCAAGTACGTCTGCCTGCGCAACGGCTTCGTGCCCGGCACCTTCGTCTCCCTCGAGGAGGACGTCACGATTGAGATAAACGGCACGGAGACCACCTTCCCGGCCGGCACCTTCTACGGCGAGATAGTCCAGGCCCAGGTCACGGCCGACGGCTATCCCTTCAAGGTCTGGGACGAGGAGACCATGAGCTCCGACGGCTTCGACGGCTGGTACAGCCCCGAGAACGCCCAGGCCGCCCTCGCCCTCGCGGTTGAGGAGCTCGCCGCCATGGGCTTCGAGGTCAGCGCCGAGAACCCGATTGTCCTCGACTACCCCTACAGCGCCTACAATGAGACCGCCACCAACCAGGCCATGGTCCTCAAGACCTGCATCGAGGAAGCCACCGGCGGCCTCGTTGAGATAAGCCTCATCGAGTGCCAGGACGCCACCGAGAACCTCAACTGCTGGTTCAACACCACGAGCGGCAGCGAGTACAACTACGACCTCGGCGGCCTCGGCGGCATCGGCGGCGACTTCGGCGACCCGAAGACCTACCTCGACGGCCTGCTGCCCTACGGCGACGGCTTCTGCGACCAGAAGATGGGCCTCTGGTAATCAGCCCCGGCCCCCGCGCGGGCGGGCGCGTCCCGCCCTGCGGGGCTTCCCAGGCACGATATCCGCCTATATGCTCAACGGAATATTCCATATGTTCCTGGAGCGCCGATAATCCAGGCGAGGCGGGTGGGGATTTCCTCATCCGCCTCTCCCCATAAAAGGGAGCGCGCTTATGGTAAAGTACTTTTTCAAACGATTCTTCCGCGGCTGCATCTCGGTCATCATCGCGGTTGCGCTCATAATGCTGATGGTCTTCTCCTGGCTTGACCCGACGCTCATCTTCGCCGAGGACGAGCAGTACGTGAAGCTCGCGAACAACCAGAAGCTCATCTACACCTACCAGAAGTGGGAGGAGTACGACTACCTCGACTACGTCCCCTACACCGACTGGCTCAACGCCAAGGTCGCGGCGGGGGAGATAACCGAGGAAGAGCGCGCGTCCGTCGCCACCATAGGCCGCACGGCCGCGGACGACAGCGCGAAGACCGCGCAGTACGTCGCCGAGTTCACCGCCGAGTACGAGGCCCAGGGCTACACCGTCGCGAGGCTCGACGCCGTCATGGCCACGCCCACCCGCGTTGCGACGGGCGGCGCGCAGTCGCTCTTCGCCTACCAGAATACGCCGCTCCTCATACGCATGGCGAATTTCTTCCTCAGCATACTCGACTTTGACAACATCCACTACGTCCAGGAGGACATAGGCGAGCGGGGCCTGAGCTTCACGCTCTACGACCCGGCCTACGGCGGCGAGAAGTTCTCGCCGGCCATCATGGGCAACGGAACGCTGCACAAGTACCTCCTGTACTTCGACGACACCTTCCCCTACGTACACCAGAACTTCGTCAAGATACGCCTCGGCACCAGCTACTCCGTCAACAAGGGCGTCGACGCCTTCGACACGATGGTCCAGCCGCAGGGCAACTACGTAAAGAGCACGACCTACTATCCCACCGGCGCGGTGCAGGAGAGCGCGGACGACCTGCATACCGCCACCTACCTCGCCGGCTCGCGCGAGTTCAACCTCGTCTACCAGGAGCTCTATACGGACGACTATACGAACGTCAGCCTCGTCAAGGACTCCGGCTCGCGCATATCCTACTCCTTCATCGTCAGCATCATCGCCTCGGCGCTTGCGTACATCGTGGGCCTCCCGCTCGGCATACTGATGGCGAAGAAGAAGGACACCTGGGTCGACCGCTGCGGCAACGCCTACGTCGTCATCATAATGGCCGTGCCCGGCCTCGCCTATATGCTCATGCTCAAGGCCATAGGCAACAAGCTGGGGCTGCCGACGACGTTCTCGCTGGACAACCCGACCTGGATTATGTACATCATGCCCATCGCCTCCTCCGCCATCGGCGCGATAGCCGGCGAGATGAAGTGGATGCGGCGCTACATGGTCGACCAGATGAACTCCGACTACGTAAAGTTCGCCCGGAGCGAGGGCCTGAGCGAGCGCGAGATATTCACGCGGCACATCTTCAAGAACGCCGCCATACCCATAGTCCACGGCATCCCGGGCGCCATCACCGGCGCGCTGGGCGGCGCGATAATCCTCGAGCAGGTCTACCTCATCCCCGGCGTCGGCGGGCTGCTCGTCCAGGCCATAGGCGCGTACGACAACGCGGTCATCGTGGGCGTGGCCCTCTTCTACGGCGTACTTTTCATCATATCCGCAATTCTGGGAGATATACTCATGGCGGTCATGGACCCGCGTATCTCCTATACATCCAAAGCGAGGTGAGCGATATGGCAGTCGCACAGGCAAACAGGATAGACCTCAGCGATACCGGCCTCACGGACGCCGAGCTCTTCGCGCCCGTAGAGCTGGACGCCGCCGCGGTGGAGAAGATAACCGCCCCGCGCTACTCCTACTGGCACAGCGTCTTCCGCGTCTTCTTCCGCAAGAAGTCCAACATACTCATACTGGCCGCGCTGGCCTTCATCATCGTCTTCACCTACATCTACCCCGCGGTCATGGGCTACGACCGCTACGGCAACATCATGGACTCCACGGCCAAGCACCTCACGCCCATGGCGGCGATAGAGAAGTTCGGCTTCTCCATACGCTGGATATTCGGCACCGGCGCCTCCGGCCAGAGCACCTTCGACGCCATGTGGTACGGCGCGCGCATAAGCCTCTCGCTGGCGCTGCTGTGTACGGTCATAAACTTCTCCATCGGCATAGTCGTCGGCGCGATATGGGGTTTCAGCAAGCGCGTGGACGTCTTCATGAACGAGGTGCGCAACGTCGTCAGCAACGTCCCCGGCACGCTCATAATCTCCGTCTGGGTCCTCGTCTTCTCGCCGAGCTTCCCGACGCTGCTCTTCGCCATGTGCGTCACGGGCTGGATAGGCATAGCGTATTCGCTGCGCACGCAGGTCATAATCATACGCGACCGCGAGTACAACCTCGCGAGCAAGTGCCTCGGCTCGAGCACCGTGCGCATAGCCGTGAAGAACATCCTGCCCTTCATGATAAGCTTCATCGTCACCATCATGGCGACGCAGATACCGGCCTACATCGCGAGCGAGGCCTTCCTGAGCTACATCGGCCTCGGCATCTCCGACACCACGCTCGGCAAGATACTCTATAACGCCCAGAGCGCGATGGTCACGCCCGGCTGGGGCTGGGAGTTCTGGTGCCCGGTCATGCTCAGCGCCTTCATCTCCGTGGTGCTCTTCCTCATAGGCCAGAACCTCGGCGACGCCGCCGACCCCAGGACGCATATGTGAGGTGGGCCATGGAAGATAGGAACGTACTGCTTTCGATACGCAACCTGTGGGTCAAGTTCCACGTGCGCGGCCGCGTGCTGACCGCGATACGCGACGTCAGCCTCGACATATACGAGGACGAGTCCATCGCCATCGTCGGCGAGAGCGGCTGCGGCAAGAGCGTGCTCACGAAGACCTTCGCCGGCATGCTCGACAATAACGGCTTTATAGATAAGGGCGACATTTTCTTCAACGACCCCGACCTCACCGTCACAGCCGTCGCCGAGAACTCGTATACGAAGCCGCTCATCGCCCGCTATGAGGCCAAGCTCAACGAGATGAGCAGGACGGAGCTCGGCGCCGCCACCTGGAGGGAAATCCTCGCCCTCGAGAAGGACCACAAGGAGCGCCTGAGCCTCAACGAGGCCGAGGCCGAGGTCTTCGCGGCCGAGTGGCGCGAGCTCGTCTACCGCCGCACCGAGGCCAACAACCAGAAGCAGGCCCTCGACCACAAGCGCGAGAAGGCCGGGATAAAGGCCCTCGAGGAGGAGATAAAGGGCATAGAGGCCCGCATGAAGGACTGCGACCGCCGCCGCGAGGCCGCCATAGCCGAGCACAAGCGCAAAACCCAGGCCGACACGGCATACCTGAGGGAGTATGAGAGCAGCCTCGCCGCCCTCAAGAGCCGCTACGCCGCCGAATGCGCCGGCGAGGTCACGCCCGAGCTGCGCGAGCGCAACTCCCGCCTCGCCCGCGAGGTCTACCTCTCGCTCAACCGCTATCCCCGCCGCCGCCAGTTCAAGCTCAGGAACAGGCTCCTCAAGGCCATAGGCGAGGCCATGAAGATAGGCGAGGACCTCACGGACGACGCCGTGCTCAACCGCGTCTTCGAGAACGCCGTCTTCCGCGTAAAATACCTCGGCACCGACGAGAAGGGCATAATGCGCGGCGAGCGCACGCTCAACCTCGCCCGCGCGGACTGCGTGAGCGACTGGACGAAGATACGCGGCCAGAAGATAGCGACCATATTCCAGGACCCGATGACGAGCCTCAACCCCATCATGACGATAGGCAGGCAGATAACCTCCGTCATCATGAAGCACCAGAACGTCTCCGAGGTGGAGGCCCGCCGCCGCGCCATAGTGCTCATGAAGAAGGTCGGCATCCCGAACGCGGAGAACCGCTTCGACGACTACCCCTTCCAGTACTCCGGCGGCATGCGCCAGCGCATAGTCATCGCCATCGCGCTCTCCTGCCAGCCGAAGATACTCATCTGCGACGAGCCCACCACGGCCCTCGACGTCACGATACAGGCCCAGATTATAAAGCTCATCAAGGACCTGCAGAAGGAGTTCCACTACACCATCGTCTTCATCACGCACGACCTCGGCGTCGTCGCGAACGTGGCCGACCGCGTGGCGGTGCTCTACGCCGGGCAGATTATCGAGCTCGGCAGGGTGGAGGAGGTCTACTACGACCCGCGCCACCCCTATACCTGGGCGCTGCTGAGCTCGCTCCCGCAGCTCATGGAGCACGGCATGAAGCTCTACTCCATCGCCGGCACCCCGCCCAGCCTCTACAACGCCATAAAGGGCGACGCCTTCGCCCCCCGCAACCCCTACTGCCTGCGGGTGGACACAATTAAGGAGCCGCCCATGTTCCGCGTGACCGACACGCACTACGCCAAGACCTGGCTCCTTGACGAGCGCGCCCCGAAGGTGGAAAAGCCGGAGATAATCCGCGACATCCACGGCACGCTCATGAAGGTCTTCAACATATGAAGGGAGGCGTACAGCTTGGCTAAAGAAAAAGTAACCGAGGCGCTGGACGCCACCGCGGCGCATCTGCCCGAGCACGGGCCCATAGACGAGCAGGGCCGGGAGCTGCTCCTGAGCCTCAGGCACGTCGACATCAACTTCGGCAAGGGCGAGAGCCTCGTGCGCGCCGTGCAGGACGCGAGCTTCGACATCTACAAGGGCGAGACCTTCTCCCTCGTCGGCGAGAGCGGCTCCGGCAAGACCACGATAGGCCGCGCCGTCATAAGGGCGAACACCTGCTCCGCGGGCGAGATACTCTATAAGGGCGTGCGCATCTCCGGCAAGATACCCCGCACGCTCGACCGCGAGGTCATACGCAACGTGCAGATGGTCTTCCAGGACCCCGCCGCCAGCCTGAACGAGCGCGCGACGGTGGACTACATCATCTCCGAGGGCCTCTACAACTTCCACCTCTACGACAACGAGGCGGACCGCGTCCGCAAGGTCGAGAACATCATCAACGCCGTCGGCCTTCTCCCGGAGCACCTCACGCGCTACCCGCACGAGTTCTCCGGCGGCCAGCGCCAGCGCGTCGGCCTCGCCCGCGCCATGGTCATGGAGCCCGAGTTCGTCGTGGCCGACGAGCCCATATCCGCCCTCGACGTCTCCATACGCGCGCAGATACTCAACCTCATGAACAAGTTCAAGGCGGAGCAGGGGACGACCTACCTCTTCATCGCCCACGACCTGAGCATCGTGCGCTACATCTCCGACCGTATCGCCGTCATCTATAAGGGCCGCATAGTCGAGATAGCCGAGAGCGACGAGCTCTTCAGCTACCCGCTCCACCCCTATACGCGCTCGCTCATCTCCGCCATCCCGCTGCCCGACCCGCAGCTCGAGAAGAACAAGGTGCTCTTCACCTACGACCCCTCGGCGCATCACTACGACGGGGAGCATCAGCCCTCCCTCGTGGACATCGGCCACGGGCACTTCGTCTACGGCAGCCCCGAGGAGATAGCGGAGTACAAGGCCGTGCGCGAGAAAAACGTCCCGATAAAGAGCCTCAGCATTGTCGGCGTGAACTGCGAGCCCCCGACGCCGGAGGAGGAAGAGGCGGCCGTCGCCGTCTCCCACGAGGTCATCCTCGACCGGCCCATCCACGACACGGGCGCCGCCTGGTACGCGATACTGAGCTTCCTCCTGCCCATATTCGGCGCGATAGCGGCCGTGATATTCAGGAACCACAACTATATCCGCAACTATAAGGCCTGCCGCAAGGGCGTGCTGAGCTTCCTCGCCGTACTGGGCGTGCTCATACTGCTGCTCGGCGTGCTGATGATTATCACGATACTATAGCATGAAGCGTACACCCGACAACGATAAACCCGTCCTTCACCGCGTGGAGCGCATCCCCCTCCCTGAGGGGAGGGTTGCGCTCCGCGTTGTGCTGCTTATAGCCCTGCTCATAATCGCGATTGTGTCCTTCGCCTTCGGCGTGAACGGCCTCGTCGGCTCCGAGCCGGGCCTCGCCGAGATAGAGGCCCTCACCGGCAGCATGAACTGCTCGGAGGACTTCACCTTCTACTATAACCTCGGCTATGGCGAACTGAACGCCACGGACGAGCGCCGGGCCGTGCGCAGCGCGTACTCACAGGCCTGCACGGACGCGCTCGAGATTTTCTCGCCGGGCACGGACTTCGACGGCAGGCACAACCTGTGGTATCTCAACAGCCATCCGAACGAGGAGGTGGAGATAGAGCCCGCGCTCTATGACGCCCTCATGACGCTTGGCTCCTGCGGCGCGAGATATCACTTCCTCGCCCCGCTCGCGGAGCTCAACCGCGCCCTCGCCTCGAGCATGGACGACGCCGAGGCCGCCGTGTACGACCCGCGCATGGACTCCGCCGCCGCGGCCTTCGCCGCCGAATGCGCCGCCTACGCCGCCGGCGAGGGGCATATCTCCATAGAGTTCCACGGAGACAACCGCGTCACCCTGCGCGTCTCGGACGAGTACGCCGCCTTCTGCGAGGCCAACGGCGCCGGGGCCTACGTAGACCTCGCCTGGCTCACGAACGCCTTCAGCGCGGACTATATCTGCTCCGTCCTCGCCGCGGAGGGCTATACGCGCGGCTGCCTCATAAGCCGCGACGGCTTCATGCGCTGCATGGACGCCGAGACCGGCGCGGAGTACAGCTTCACCTTCACCCACCTCGAGGGGAACACGGTTTCCCCCGTGTCCACGCTGAGCTTCGCGGGGGAGACGTCCGTCGTCTTCCTGCGCGGCTACCCGCCGGCCGAGAGCGCCGAGGGCTACTACGTCTACGCGGACGGGACCATACGCTCGCCCTATATAGACCCCGCCGGCGGCCTCGACCGCACGGCCATACCCGAGATAGCCGGTTATTCCTTCACGAAGGGCTGCGCGGATACGGCGATACTGCTCGCCGGGGCCTTCATAGGCGGGGACTTCTCCGCCTCCTCGCTGGAAGCGCTTGCAAATTCGGGCGTCACGGTGTATTATATGGAGAAAGGCGCGCTTACCTCCGCATAATTGCGCCCCAAAAGCGCACCGCGCTGAAGTGATAAAGAGACAGAATGGGTATTGACAACATACCCATCCGGGGTATACACTATATACGCCCCGGGTGGGTTCTTCTGTGAAGGGAGTTCACCATGGGCGAAGAGAAAATCTGCTGCTGCCATCGCACCAAGGAGCGCACGCCGGAGGAGTACAAGAAGCTCATCCACCGCCTCAACCGCATAGAGGGCCAGATCCGCGGCATACGCGGCATGGTGGAGAAGGGAGTGTACTGCCCGGATATACTCGTTCAGAGCGCGGCCGTATCCGCGGCCATGAACGCCTTTAACCGCGAGCTCTTGAGCGACCATATCCGCACCTGCGTCGCGAACGACATCCGCGAGGGCAACGACGAGACCATCGACGAGCTGCTCAGGATGCTTCAGAAGCTGATGAGGTAGCTCGGGCAATTCCAGGGAGGTAAGCGAAAAAGTATGAAGCAGTTCACCGTTACGGGCATGAGCTGCGCGGCCTGCTCGGCCAGGGTGGAGAAGGCTGTCTCCGCCGTACCGGGCGTAACCGGCTGCTCGGTCAGCCTGCTGACAAATTCGATGGGCGTGGAGGGCACCGCCTCCGCCGCCGACATCATAAAGGCCGTCGTCGACGCCGGCTACGGCGCGAGCGAGAAGGGCGCGGGCGCTCAGAAGTCCTCCGCCAGCGCCAGCATGGCCGAGGCCGAGGCCGCTCTCGAGGACCACGAGACCCCGGTGCTCAAGCGCCGCCTGATTTCCTCCATCGGCTTCCTCTGCGTGCTCATGTACTTCTCCATGGGCGCGATGATGTGGGGCTGGCCGCTCCCGGCTTTCCTGGCCGAGAACTACATGGCCCAGGCCCTCATCCAGCTCTATCTCACGGTCATCGTGATGATAATCAACAAGAAGTTCTTCATCTCCGGCTTCAAGGGCCTCATGCACAAGGCCCCCAACATGGATACGCTGGTCGCGCTCGGCTCCTCCGCCGCCTTTGTGTGGAGCAGCTGGGAGCTCTTCCAGATGACCACGGTCAGCGAGCCCATGGAGCAGATGCACATCATGCACAACGGCTTCTACTTCGAGGCCGCCGCCATGATTCTCACGCTCATCACCGTCGGTAAGATGCTCGAGGCCCGCAGCAAGGGCAAGACCACCGACGCGCTCAAGAGCCTCATGAAGCTCGCGCCGAAGACCGCCACCGTCCTGCGCGACGGCCAGGAGGTCACCGTCGGCGTCGACGAGGTCGAGAAGGGCGACATCTTCGTCGTCCGCCCGGGCGAGAACATCCCGGTCGACGGCGTCGTCCTCGAGGGCCACAGCGCTGTCAACGAGAGCGCCCTCACCGGCGAGAGCATCCCGGTCGACAAGGCCGAGGGCGACACCGTCTCCGCCGCCACCATTAACCAGAGCGGCTTCATAAAGTGCCAGGCCACCCGCGTCGGCGAGGACACCACCCTCAGCCAGATTATCCAGATGGTCTCCGACGCCGCCGCCACCAAGGCCCCGATAGCGAAGATAGCGGACAAGGTCTCCGGCGTCTTCGTCCCGGCCGTCATCTCGATTGCCATCGTCACCACCATCGTGTGGCTGCTCATAGGCGAGACCTTCGGTTTCGCCCTCGCGCGCGGCATAAGCGTCCTCGTCATCAGCTGCCCCTGCGCCCTCGGCCTCGCGACGCCCGTCGCCATCATGGTCGGCAACGGCATGGGCGCCAAGAACGGCATCCTCTTCAAGACCGCGGCCTGCCTCGAGGAGACCGGCAAGATGGACATCGTCGCCCTCGACAAGACCGGCACGATAACCTCCGGCGAGCCCAAGGTCACCGATATAGTCCCCGCCGAGGGCGTGAGCGAGACGGAGCTCATGGAGCTCGCCCTCGCGCTCGAGCAGAAGAGCGAGCACCCGCTCGCCCGCGCCATCATGCAGCGAGGCGAGGAGCTGGGCATGAAGGCCCCCGAGGTCAGCTCCTTCGAGGCCCTGCCCGGCAACGGCGTCATCGCCA
>DVKN01000043.1 GCA_018716005.1 Candidatus Scatomorpha stercoravium | reverse complement strand
AGCGAGCGGGCCACCCTCGCCGGGCTCACGCGCACCTGCGCCGTCATAGGCGCGCTGGGCTTCGCCGCCTTCCTCGCGCTGAGCATAGTCCTCTCGCGCTGGGCCGTGCGCCCCGTGGAGCGGGCCTGGAGGGAGCAGAAGGATTTCGTCGCCGCCGCCTTCGCGCGGCTCGCGGAGATACTGCTCGACAACGCCGTCAAATACTCGCGCCCCTGCGGGCGGATATCCGTCGCGCTCAGGGCCGCGGGGGCGCGGCGCTGCGTCCTCACAGTCTCCGACGAGGGCGAGCCGATAGAGCCCGAGGAGGCCTCGCGCATCTTCAAGCGCTTCTACCGCGCCGAGCGCCACAAGCAGAGCCCGGGCTTCGGCCTCGGCCTCGCGATTGCCGAGAGCACAGCGAAGCGCGCCCGCGGCAGGATACGCTGCGAGAGCGCGGACGGCTGGAACAGCTTCATGGTCGAGCTGCCGAGGATATAACGAGAGCCGGTTGGTTTGCCAACCGGCTCTTTTTTGCCTCAGCCGAGCACGATAGCGTTCACGGCTTCTATAAGGTCAACAACCTGGCTGCGCGGGACGTAGCCTATGCTCTCGCCGTTTACGCTCGCGAGGCAGCTCTCGCCGTCTATGCGGTATAGGCGGACGCTCACCGCGGGGCTTCCCTCCATATCCAGCACGGCGGTGAAGCTTATCTCCGTCGCGCCGGAGCTCGTGTCCTTCGCGAAGCGGCTCACGCTGAGGCTCGCTATGGCGGCCTCGACCTCGGCGATGTCTATCTTTTCGCCGCCGAAGTACCAGCCCCCGTCCTCGCCGTCCTCGCCGTCCTCATCGCCCTCCGCGTCCTCGGGCGGGGCGGTCGTGAGCTCGTAGGTCTCGCCGTCGAGCGTCACCGTGAGGCTCGCTATGTCCTCCGTCTCGGCCGGGAAGAGCTCCGTGTGCCTGAGGTCGTTGTACGAGCAGGCCATGAGGGCCTTGAAGTCGTCGCAGCTTATCTCGTAGATTATCGCGCTCCCGCCCACGCGCAGGTAGGCGACGGCGTCCTCGTCCGCGGGCTCCCCGGCTTCTCCGGATTCCTCCCCGGCCTCCATGGCCTCGAGGACCTCGTCCCAGTCGGTGAGCTTATCCTCCGCGCCGCGCGAGAAGGCTATCGTGAAGCTGAGGATTTCCGCCCCCTCATCGGCGGATTCGGGGTAGTCAATCGTTACGGTGAGCTCCGGGTCGTCGAGGCCGGCCGCGGCGATGTCCTCGTCGGAGGCGTCGTAGGTGTAGTAGTCCCCGAGGGCGAGGGAGGCGATATAGCTCACGTAGCTGTTGACGGCCGAGGTGTCCAGCACGCCGTTCTCCGTGTAATAGACGTCGTCCTCGCGGTAGCTCGGGCCGTCCCCGTCGCGCTCTATGGCGTAGTTCTCCGCGCCGGAGAACTCCACGCGCTCCACGTCCGCGAAGGCGGGTATCGCGTCGTCGAGCATGAGCTCGTCGAGCTCCGTCTTATAGTAGTCCATGGGGTCGTCGTTCACGAGGTAGACCTTCCCGTCCCCGACGGAGATATAGCGCTGGTAGTCGAGCTCGCTGTAGCTGCCGACGAGAATCTCGTACTCCCCGTCCCCGGCTGAAATGTCTATCGTGCAGACCGGGTCCTCGAGCCCGTACTGGGCGTAATCCGTGACGTCGTCTATGACGAAGGCCGCCTGCACGGCCTCGAAGTATCCGAGCAGCTCCGCTATGGCCTCGTCGTCCACGGGGAAGGCGGCGTCGCCGTCATAGGTCCAGCCGCCGTCCTCCTTCGTGAAGGAGAGGGAGAGCTCCCCGGCCTCGTCGTCCGTATAGCTCCAGGCGAGGGCCGACGCCTCGTCCGCCGGGAGCTCGAAAACCACCTCGCCGCTCTCGGCTATGGCCTCCCTCTCCCGCTCCGTGAGACTGACGGCCACCGTCACGCCGACGGCTATGACGAGGACGCAGAGCAGGGCTATGAGCCGTGTTTTACGCTTCATTTCAGCAGCCTCCTTCTTCTCACGACCACCGTAATCCCCGCCGCGAGGAAGGCGAGCGGGATGAGGCCTATCATGACGAACTTCAGAAGGCCGGCGGCCGAGTCGCTTATCGTGAGGTAGTTGTAGTTGAGGGATTTGGCGCGTATGGACATGGTCTCGCTCTCGCCTATGAGCGAGCTGAGGGCGTTCATGGCGAGGTTCACGTTCGCGCCGGAGGAATAGGCGTTGTACATATCCTCGAGGAAGGTCCCGGAGCTTATCCAGACTATGCCGCCGCCGTCCTCGTACTCTATCTGCACGCCGAGGCTGAAGGGGCCGTCGGTGTCGCCCTCCTCCTTGTCATAGGTGGTCATGTCGTAGCCCGCGGCCTTGCTGTAGGCCGCGTCCGAGGTCGTGAGCAGGCTCGTAACAGCGGCGGAGCTCGCATTGTCCCCCAGCTCGAGGCCCGCGGCTATGGGCAGGATGATGTAGTAGCCCTCGTCTATGAGCGCCTGGGTCACGCCGCTCTCGGCCATGTCCGGCATGAGCAGCGCCGGGGTGGAGAAGGCGTAATGCGCCCTGTCTCCCTCTATCACGACGCCCTCGGCCGGCGTGACGCCGTAGGGGGCGAGGATGGAATAGAGGTTCGTGAGCTCCGCGTCCTGCACGGGGCCCGCCATGACGAGCAGCTTCCCGCCGTTCTTGACGTAGCCGGAGAGGATATCCGCCTCGTCCTCGGAGATGTCGCTCTGCGGCGCGTAGACTATGAGCGCGGCGGCGGCGGAGGGTATCTCGTCGGTGTTGAGCAGGCTCAGCTCGCCGACGGCGATGTTCTCCTTCTCGAGGCTGTCCGCGAAGGTCGCGGGCAGCTCCTCCTCGCCGTGGCCGGTGAGGCGGTAGACCGCGGGCTGGGCGGGGTTCGTCACGTAGTCTATGGCGGAGGTTATCGCGCCCTCGCCGTCGAAGCTGGTGGAGTAGCTGCAGGAGTACATGCCCGCGTCGGTGATGTAGATGTCCGTATACGGGATGTAGCGGCTGCGCTCGCCGCACTCAACGACGAGGGAGTTATTGTACACCGCGGCGTCCTCGTCGATGTATTCCTCGGCGAAGGTTGGATAGACGTCCGGGTTGCGCTTTTCTACCGTGATGTGCTCGGAGAGGCTCTCGTAGCGCTCGAGCAGCTTCTCTATGACGGCGTCCTCCTGGTCGGCCTGGACTATCCAGTATATCGTGACGTCGTCGGTGAGCGCGTTCACGACGCTCTTCGTGTTGCTCGTGACGGAGTAGAGCTTGCTCGAGGATATGTCGTACTCCGTGGCGCTTGCCGGCAGGACGGACATGCAGACGTTTACCGCGATGAGTATCGCGAGCACGACGGCGGTGATAACCGCGCTGTACGCGCCGCCGCGCATCGCGCCGGAGGGGTTCATTTTGGGCGTTTTCATCAGTTGTACCTCCTTTTCTCCAGCGACTGAACGGTGAGGAAGAGGAAGAAGCCTATGACGCTCAGGTAGAACGCCACGGCCTTGAGGTCGAATACGCCGTTCACGAAGACGTAGAAGCGCTCAAAGAGCGAGAGCGCCGACATAATCTCGGGCACGAGGCCCTCTATCGACTCCGGCGCGAGGATGTAGAGCGCGGCGCTGAGCGTCGCGAGGGCGAGGCCGGCCCAATAGCCGAGCGAGCCGCTGCCCGTCAGGAGCTTGAGCAGCAGCCCCACGAGGCAGGCGAGGGCGACGAGCGCGACAACGCTGCCCAGCGCGCTTGTGGAGACGTACTCCGAGAGGCTGACGGAGTAGTAGTTGAAGAGTATGAGCGCGATGCCGACGCCCGCGGCGAGGCCCTGGTTCTCCGTGAGCGAGGACACGAACATCCCGACGGCGAGGAGCGCCGCGCCCAGCAGGAAGAAGGCGAAGAGCGAGCCGTAGCTCGTGGGCAGGTATACGTCGCCGAACTGCGCGAAAATGAGCGGGTAGACGGCGATAATCGCGAGCGGCGCGAGGTAGAGCGCTATGAGCGCGGCGTATTTGCCGAGCACGACCTCGACCGTGGAGACGGGGAGGGAGTACAAAAGCTGGTCGGTCTTCTGCCGCCGTTCCTCGGCTATGACGCGCATGGTGAGCAGGGGCACTATCACGACGAAGATGAGGCAGCCGAAGCTCAGCACGTATTCAAAATTGCTCACCGCGGCCTGGATGCTGTACATCATCGCGCCTATGCCGGTGAAGCAGAGCAGGAACGCCGCGAAGAGCCAGGCGGTCAGGGTGTGGAAATAGCTCCTGAGCTCGTGGGTGAATATGGCGGTCATTGCGCCTCGCCTCCTTCCGTAAGCTCGAGGAAGATGTCCTCGAGGCTCGCCTTCCTGACGCCCAGCTCGCAGAGCGCGGTATTATTGCCGGCAAAGGCGAGGAAAATCTCCTTCGAGAGCTCGTAGACGTCCCCCGTCCCGGCGGTCACCGTGAGGCGGCTGCGCCCGGGGCTGTCGGATACGACCTCGACGCCGGATACGCCCGGTATGCCCGCGACGAGCGCCTGCGCGGCCGCGGCGTCCGTCTCGGCCGTTACGCTTATCTCCCCCGGGCTCGCGAGCCGGGCCTCGAGGTCGTCCGGCGCGTCGAAGGCTACGAGCCTCCCGTGGGATATTATGAGTATCTTGCTGCACATGGCCTGCACCTCCGAGAGGATGTGCGAGGATATGAGCACGGTGCGGCTCTCGCCGAGGGAGGCGATAAGCGCGCGTATTTCGAGTATCTGCAAGGGGTCGAGGCCGACGGTGGGCTCGTCGAGGATCACCGTGTCCGGCTCGCCGAGGAGCGCCTGGGCTATCCCCACGCGCTGGCGGTAGCCCTTGCTGAGCGCGGAGATGTGCCGCCGGCGCATATCGCCTATGCCCGTCTCCTCGACGACGGCCTCAATCTGCCGCCTGAGCTCCGCGCCGCGCAGGCCCTTGGCCTCGCCGACGAAGCGCAGGTACTCCTCCGGCGTCTCGCCGAGATAGAGCGGCGGCTGCTCGGGCAGATAGCCGACGCGCCGCTTCGCCTCGCGCGGGCTCTCGTAGATGTCATAGCCCGAAATCCTGACCGTCCCCGCCGTCGCGGAGAGGCAGCCGGTCATGATGTTCATGGTGGTGCTCTTCCCCGCCCCGTTGGGCCCCAGGAAGCCGTAAACGCCCTCGCGCTCTATCTCAAAGCTGAGGTCGTCCACCGCCGTCACCGCGCCGTAGCGCTTGGTAAGATGTTCAACTTGAAGCATACAACGCCTCCTATATAAGCTGCGGACATTATACTCCCCAAAGCTGAAACGAACCTGAAACCCCCGTCGAAACAAAAAAGCCGCCCCCCAAAAAAGGAGGCGGCCCGGATTGTGCGGTAATGCGCCGCGGCGTTATTCGCCTTTCAGCGCTTTTATCAGGGCGTCGCAGGTTTCGTCCATGTCGGCGGCGAGGCCGTAGTCGCAGTAGTTGAAGATGGGCGCGGAGGGGTCGGTATTTACGGCTATGAACAGCCCGGCGTCCACGCCGGCGACGTGGTTTACGGCGCCGGAGACGCCGAAGCCTATGTACAGCTTGGGCTTTATCATGACTCCCGACTGGCCCACCTGGAGCTTCGCGGGCGGGAGGCCGCGGTCGGCAACCGGCCTCGTGCAGGCGAGCTTGCCGCCGAGGAGCTCCGCGAGGGCGCGGTACTTGGGGATGCTCTCGTCCTTCACGCCGTTGCCCACGCAGACTATCGTATCGCAGCCGCCGATGTCCAGCTCCGCGTCAAATTCGTTCGGCCTGAAGCCCAGCAGCTTTGTGCGTATCTCCTCCGCCGGGAAGGGAACGTCCTCCTCTATGACCTCGAATGCCTCGCGGCGGCCGCCCGGCGAGTATTTGAACGTCCCGGGCCGGATGGTGCCCACCTGCGGCCTGAGCTCGGGTATGGTTATGACGGCCATGATTTTCCCGCCCGCCGCGGGCTCCACAAACTCTATGTCCCGCGTACCGGGGTTATAGATGAGCTCCGTGGCGTCGCTCGTGCAGCCGGTGCCGAGCCGCGCGGCGAACCTGGGCGCGAAGTCGCGGCCGTTCACCGTAGCGCCGACGAAGACGGCCGACGGGCGGTATTTGCGGCACAGCTCCGTGAAGAGCGCCGTATACGCCTCGGTGTTATAGCGCTCGCGGCCCGCGCCGCCGGCCATGATTATGCCGTCCGCGCCGCAGTCCCTGACGCGCTCGAGCTCCGCCTCCGGCAGGGGCAGGGCGGAGACGCCGATGAGCCGCTCGCCGCTCTCGCTGCACAGGCGGCGCGCCTCGCAGCACAGCTCCAGCGAGACCGGGCTCAGCGCCCCGTCCTCCAGCTCGAGGTATACCCACATATCCCTGTAGTCGCTCTTCGCCATAATTACACCCCCCTTATAAGCTCGCAGAGCCTCGCCGCGTTGGCCTCGGCGCCGCCCTCGTCTATCATGACGCCGGGCTCGGGCAGCACAGGCGGGAACATGCGCGGCACCTTCGTCGGGGAGCCCGGATCGCCTATCCTGTCCCGGTCAAGGCCGGGGATATCCGAGGCGGTCAGGACGGTAATCTCCGCCTTTTTCGCGCGCAGCTTGCCCTTCAGATTGGGTATGCGCGCGGGATAATTCGTCTTCTCCATGGTCAGCAGGCAGGGAAGGCTCGCCTCCAGCGTTTCGACGCCGCGCTCGAGCTCCCGCTCGGCCCGTATTGCGCGCGCGGCCTCGTCGACGCCGAGGACCAGCAGCGCGCCCGTTATCTGGGATGCGTCGAAGCGCTCGGCGAGCTGCGCGCCCATCTGGCCCGTCGCGCCGTCTATCGTCTCCTTGCCGCAGAAGATGAGGTCAAAGCCGCCCAGGGTCCCGGCGGCGCTCGCTATGACGTAGCTCGTCGCGAGCGTATCCGCCCCGCCGAAGGCGCGGTCGGTCACGAGCACGGCCCTGTCGGCGCCCGCCGCGAGGCATTCGCGCAGGGCGCTCTCGGCCATGGGCGGGCCCATCGTGATGGCGGTCACCTCGCCGCCGAAGCTCACCTTTACGCTGAGCGCGGCCGAGAGAGCGTTCGCGTCCTGGGGGTTGAGTATGCTCGGCACGCCGTCCCTTATTAGGCTGCCCGTCTCCGGGTCCATCCTGAGCTGGTCGACGTCCGGCACCTGCTTTACGCAAACGAGTATCCTGAGCATTACTCCGCCGCCTTTCCGGGGTTGAGTATGCCCTCCGGGTCGAACTCGGCCTTGAGAGCGGCGTGGGCGGCGCGGCGCTCCGCGCTCAGATACGCGCCCTTGACGCGGCCCACGCCATATTCGCCGGCCGGGTCGCCGCCGAGCGAGGCGCATTTCTCATAAAGCGCCGACATATACTCCCCGGCCGCGGGAGCAAACTCCGCCAGGGGCTTGTCCGATACCGCGAAGGTATGCACGCCGCCGCTTCCAAGGTGGGTGCAGAACATCGGCTCGATGCCGCGCTTCGCGCCCTCGGCGCGGGCGAACTCCATGTACGTCCACACCTCTTCGGGCGGTAGGCTCACGTTCGCCTCGCAGGAGCTCGCGGCGCTCTCCACGGAGGTGTGGAAGGCGTCGTAGGCCGCGCGGAAATCGCGCATCATATTCGGCGTGTCGCCCACGAGGATGTCGAGGCAGCCGAGCTCCTCGGCCCGCTCCGCGAGGGCCTCCATCTGCTCCATCACGGCGTCCTCGTCGGCCCCCTCCAGCGTGAGCATCAGCGTCGCCGCGACTCTCTCGCCGTCGAGGCTGACGGGGAATACGGCGCTGCCCGTCACGGAGCCGGAATACTCCACAAGCGCCGTATCCAGGAACTCGAGCGCCGCGGGCTCGAACCCGGCCGCAAGTATGGCCGCGGCGGCGGAGACGCACTCCTCCGCCCCGGCGAAGGGCAGCAGGAGGATGGCCTCGCAGCCGGGCTTATCCGTGAGCCTGAGCGTGAGCTCGGTTATGACGCCGAGCGTGCCCTCGGAGCCTATGACCTCGGCGTATTCTGGCCGCTCGGAGAGCCTTACCGTGTTCCCGCCGGCGAGGACTATCTCCGCGTCCAGCACATAGTCGCGGGTGGCGCCGTATTTGAGCGCGCAGGGGCCGGAGGCGTTGGTGGAGGCGTTGCCGCCTATGGTCGCCGTCTTCTCGCCCGGGTCGGGGGGATAGCGCAGCCCGTGGCGCTCGGCCTCGGCCTTCACGTCCTGCAGCAGCGCGCCGGGCTGCACGCGCATGGTGCGCGCCGCCTCGTCGACGCCGAGGATAGCGTTCATGTCCCGCAGGGAGAGCAGGACGCCCCACTCCGCGGCCACGCAGCCCCCCGCCTTCCCCGTCCCCGCCCCACGGACGGTAACCGGCACACGGTAGGAGCGGCAGAGCTTCAGGACGTCGGAAACCATGCCGGCGGAGTTCGCCTCGACCACCGCGTCCGGCATCGAGGGCTCCGCGAAGGCCGCCTCGTCCTTCCCATACGATGGGTTGATGTCCCCGCCCGTATAGACGCGGTTCTCGCCGGCCTTGTCTGTCAATATGTTCAGGAATTCGCTGTCAATGCCCATGATTCTCTCCTTTTGTCATCGCATTGTATAAAAACCGGCGTGCGGACAGTCTTTGCCCCTGCCCGGCACGCCGGCACTGCGCGCCCTTGCGGGCTCGGCTATGTCAGTTGAACTTCGCTATGGTCTCCAGGCACTCGCTCATGACGCCGTCGACGACTTCCTTCACGCCCTTGACCTCGTGCAGGAGGCCGACGGTCTGGCCGACGCAGATGTACGCCTTGTTCACGACGTCGCCGCTTTCAAAGAACATCTTGCGGACCTCGCCGCCATTGATGTCCCCGGCTACCTCGGAGAAGGGCTTGCCCTCCTTTTCGCGCGCGACGACGCTTTCGGTCATCCTGGTCTTGAGGGTGCGGGTCGTGTTCTTGTAGGAGCGGAGCATGAGCAGGGTGTCCATCTCGGTGGCGGTTTCGGCGATGTAGTCCTTGACGGAGTCGAGCACCGGGCACTCCTTTGTGAGGAGGAAGCGGGTGCCCATATATACGCCCTCAGCGCCCAGCATCAGGGCGGCGGCCATCTGGCGGCCGGTGCCGATGCCACCGGCGGCGATGACTGGGATGTCGAGGTCCTGGATCATCGTCGGGGTGAGCGCCATCGTGCCGATGTCGTTCTCGCCGGGGTGGCCGGCGCACTCAAAGCCGTCCGCCACTATCATGTCGCAGCCCGCGGCCTGGGCCTTTTGGGCGTGCTTGACGACGGTGCACTTGTGTATCCAGATAATCCCGGCGGACTTTATCTGGGCGATGAGCTCGGGCGCGAGCAGGCGGCCGGCCGTCTCGATAATCTTCACGCCCTCCTCGACGCAGACGCGCACGTAGCCGGGAAAATCTGGCTCAAAGGAGGCGGGCAGGTTCGTGATATTGACGGCGAAGGGCTTGGACGTGATGCCCTTTATCTTCTTTATCTCGGCGCGCAGGTCCTCGGCGGTGAAGAAGGTGGAGGAGCTGATGATGCCGAGACCGCCGGCCTCGGAGACCGCGCCGGCGAGCTCGGCCTTGGCTATCCACTGCATGCAGCCCTGAATTATGGGGTACTCGATGCCGAGCATCTCAGTGACTTTGGTAGTAAGCTTCTTGTTCATTCTTAATCTTTTCCTCCAGTTTAATATGTCCTCCAGGCGGCGCGTATCCGCCGGGAGGCTTGGCGGGCTTTACTCAGTAGGGGAAGAAGTGCAGCACCAGCGGGTAGCCGATGGTGAAGTAGCACAGGCAGGTCCAGGCGCACAGCAGGAAGCCGTACTTGGCCTGGAAGCCGACTCTCGTCCAGCCGGCGCCGGAGGCGAGGCCCGCGGCGGGGCAGGAGCTGGGCAGCGCGTAGGCGCTGTTGCAGCCGGCCGCAACCAGCAGCGCGACGGCGATGGGGTTCACTCCGGGCACGGCGGCCGCGAGAGGCACGACGACGGCGTACATGGAGGAGACGAGGGTGTTGGACACGCAGTTCGTGAGGACGTTGATGAAGAGGATGACGATGATGACGAACACGGTCGGGTTGAGGCCGCCCATGATGGGCTCCATGGTCTGGGTAATCCAGGCGGTCACGCCGCAGCTCTCGAGGCCGAAGATGTAGGCGGTGCCCATGACGGCGGTCATCATGAAGACGCTGCCCCAGGGGATGCGCTTGCAGCACTCGCGGACGTTGAGCATGGGCTTGTCCTCGTACTTAATCATGCACAGCACGGCGCAGGCGACCATCGGGGGGACGCCGGAGCCGAGGCTGCTCATCCAGGAGGCGACGCCGCCGAGGCCGGGGATCATGCCGATGAGCTCGGGGAAGCACCAGGTGATGATAACCAGGCCGTAGACGATGAGAATGGTGACCTCCTGCTTGCTCCAGGGCTTGAGCGTGGCGCGCAGCGCGTCGATGTCGAGGTTGGCCATCTTGGACACGTCGGGCTTTATGACAAAGCTGAAGATGATAATCCAGCCGAGGAAGAAGGCTATGCCGACGCAGAGGAATATCATCGAGAACTGGCCGTAGGTCACGGTCACGCCGAAGTCGGCGAGTATGTTCTCGAATATGGCGGGGATGAGGACGTGGGAAATCGGGGTGAAGGCCATGGCGCCCTGGGCCATCCAGAAGATGCCTATCATGGTGGTCTCGACGAGCTTTTCGCCCTTCTTGTAGCCGGTCATGTTGAACATCTCCTCGGCTATGGCCATAAAGAGCACGCAGATGGCGGAGCTGGTGGAGACGAGGCCGAGCAGGACGACGGCCAGGAAGAACATTATCATGGTGCGCCAGGGCTTGCCCTTGTTCATCTTCCTGGTCACGAAGAAGAGCGCGAAGCGGCGGGTGAGGCCGGTGTCGGACATGACCATGTTGAGCATGAACGCGCAGACCAGGAAGGGCACCATAACGTTGCCCCAGGTGTTCTGGAAGAGGGCGCTCGAGCCGGAGACGCCGGTGAGGCCGACTACGCCGACGAAGAGCAGGCTCGGCCAGCCGATATCCACCTTAATCCACAGATAGAGCGTGGCGAGGAAGATGCCCACGACGCCCATGCCGCCCTTGGTGATGGGCGCGGGCGCGGGTATAACGAACTGGAAGAGGGCGTACACGACGATAACTATCGCCATGTCTATATACCAGCTCCTGCTGGTCTTTTTCTTAACCGTGTTTTCCATACGATACCTCCCTGAAGGATTCCTTTACTGCTTCTTGAAGCCGGTGGACCACTCGGCCTC
>DVKN01000042.1 GCA_018716005.1 Candidatus Scatomorpha stercoravium | reverse complement strand
CTCATAGCTCCCCTTCGGAAGGGGAGCTGGCGCGCAGCGCCTGAGGGGTCGAACGTTGCCATTAGCAGCATCGTTGGCTCCGCTTTATATATAGGTGACTGCGAATGGCAGCCCGCGGGGCGTCGAGGACGCCGCCCCTTACGGGCGGGTGGTAAACCCACGTTTCCGCAACCACCCATCCTCACCGACGTTTCTCGCCTTGCGGCGAGAGGGAGGGTGAGGACACCCTCCCCTACAGGGTGAGGAGGGTCTCCGGTAAGCGGTGAGGAAAGGTTGGGTAATCTATATTTACCTACCCATTCTCTATCCTTATACCAACCTTTCCACACCCATATAACGCCATATCATATGGCGACGCAAGGGGCGTCGAGGACGCCGCCCCCTACGGTTGGGCGGGGGACGGACGTTGCGGAATAGTGGGAGAGTGTATGGAAAACAGTGTGTTTATCTACGTTTCCGCAACGTTTCAGCGTATGAGTAAGGAAGGGCACACTCCCTTCTGTAACGTACGATATGCTGTGCGTCCCTCATAGCGCCCCTTTGGAAGGGGAGCCTCTGGGTGGTAAACCCACGTTTCCGCAGCCAATTATCCGCCGCGGGATTTTCCGCGCGCATGGCGGGATGCACAAATCAGACCGGCCCAAATTATATACGCTGCACAAATTCCGACCGCCTCCACCCCCGTGCGTCCATAAGACCCCGGGGGCAGAAAAGACTAAAAAGCCAAAAAGGGGGGGTGCCTCCATAAGACCCCGGGGGCAGAAAAGACTAAAAAGCCAAAAAGGGTTGACCCCTGTAGGGCGCACCGTCCCCGGTGCGCCGATACTCCGCAATGCGGTGCGGGGGTGCTTTTACGACTTTTAGGCTTTTTCGCACCGGGTCCGTGTGTGGGCAGCCTTATGCGGGAGGCGGCGGAAGGGAGGGCGGGGACGCCCTCCCCTACAAGCTCCCCATAACGTAGAACAAGCCGCCCGGTGACGTTACCGAGCGGCGAGTTCCGACTATATTAAGCGTACGTAACGCATTGTCTCCAGGCACAGCCTGGTCAGCGGCGACACGCCGGTTTAGGCGTTGGGTTTGCCTAGCATTTTGAACATATTCTTCTTATATGCCTCGACGCCGGGCTGGTCGAAGGGGTTGACGCCGGACATATAGCCGCTTATGGCGCAGGCGAGCTCGAAGAAGCAGACGAGCTGGGCGAAGCCGCGCTCGTCGCGGCTCTCCGCGTTGACGACTATATTGGGCACGCCGCCGGCTATGTGCGCGGACTTCACGGCCTCGCGGGCGGTGGCGCAGACGCTGGCGAACTCGCGGCCGGCGAGGTAATTGAGCTTATCCGGGTCGCCCATGCCGAAGGGCACCTTGACGCTGGTGAGCGGCTTCTCGAAGTTGACGACGGTCTCGAAGAGCGTGCGCGGCCCGTCCTGGATGTACTGGCCCATGGAGTGCAGGTCGGCGGTGTACTCGAGGCTGGCGGGGAAGATGCCTATGCCGTTCTTGCCCTCGCTCTCGCCGTAGAGCTGCTTCCACCACTCGGCCATGAACCGGAAGCTGGGCTCATAGGAGGCGAGGAGCTCTATGCCGTAGCCCTTAGTGTACAGCTGCTGGCGCGCGGCGGCGTACTGCCAGGCGGGGTTCTCCGGGCTCCTGAGGTCGAGGGCCTGGAAGGTCTCGTCCGCGGCGTCGAGCACGGCGGCGATGTCGATGCCGGCGACGGCCATGGGCAGCAGGCCCACGGCGGAGAGGACGCTGTAGCGGCCGCCCACGTCGTCGGGTACGACAAAGCGCTCCCAGCCCTCGGCGCGGGCCATATCGTGCAGCACGCCGCGGTTGGCGTCCGTCGTGGCGAAGATGTGCCGCTTCGCGGCGGAGCCGTACTTCTTCTCGAGCAGCTGGCGGAATACGCGGAAGGAGAGCGCCGGCTCGAGCGTGGTGCCGGACTTGCTTATGACGTTGACGTCGAAGTCGTCGTCGCCGAGGGCCTCGATTATGTCGCTGAGATAGTCGCTGCTCAGGCCGTTGCCCGCGAAGAAGACGCGGGGCGAGTCCGCCCTCTGGATGGGCCGGAGCAGCTCGATGGCCCCGCGCGCGCCCAGATAGCTCCCGCCTATGCCGACCACGACCAGCGCGCGGGAGCGGCCGCGAATCTTGTTGGCGGCGCTCTGTATACTCTTGAGCTCCCGGCGCTTCATGAGCCGGGGCAGCTCCAGCCAGCCGGTGAACTCGGCGCCCTTGCCGGTCCGCTCGCTGAGCATCCTGTGTGCGGCGGAGGCCGCGCCGTAATCGGGGCCGGTCGCGTCTAAGAACGTCGCGCAGCCGGTGAGGTCGACTTTAACCATAGCGTTCATTCCTTGTCTTTAGAATCGGTGTACGCACCTTAATTAGAAATTATACTACATTTTTCCGAGATTACAAGTATTATTTCCCGCGCCCCCGGTCGAAAGTGGGGAAAGCGCCTCGAAAATTGCGCCGAGCGGGGCCGGAAGTGGGGGAATTATACCGGGACGTTGACAAGTCCGAGCAGCATACGCAGCAATATGCCCCCGGCCGAGAGCCTCGCGGCGCTCTCCGAGGCCGTGAGGGGCAGCTGCGCGAGCGTCTTATCGCCGCTCGTGAGCGTCAGCGTGCCGAGCTTATCCCCCTCCTCCACCGGGGCCGGGACGCTCTCCGGGAGCTCCACGCGCCGCTCCAGGGCCTGTATGTCCCCCCGCTCGAGCAGCACCATCCCGCCGCCGGCGAGCTCCGTCTGCACCGTATCCGCCTCGCCGAGCTCCACGCGCAGCCTTGGCAGGGCCGAATCCAGCGCCGGGCAGAGCGCCCAGTTCGCGAAGCCGTACTCTATGAGCGCCGCCGCGTCCGCATTGCGGCTCTCGCTCGACTCCGCGCCCATCACGACGGCTATGTACTCCGTGCCCTCGCGCTCGCAGCTCGCCGCGACGCAGTAGCCCGCCGCATTTGTCCAGCCGGTCTTGAGCCCCGTGCAGCCGGGGAGCGAGCGCAGGAGCTTATTCGTGTTCGCGAGGCCGAATTCGCCGCCGCGTATGCTGTCCGTCCAGATGGTCGTGTACTCCTTTATCCACTCGTGGCCCAGGAGCTCGCGGCTCATTACGGCGAGGTCGAGCGCGCTCGTATAGTGCCCGCCGTCGTCGAAGAGGCCGGTGCAGTTTGTGAAATGCGTGTTCGCGAGCCCCAGCTCGCCCGCCCGGGCGTTCATCCGCTCGACGAAGGCCGCCTCGCTCCCTGCGATGTGCTCCGCGAGGGCCACGGCGCAGTCGTTGGCCGATACGACGGCCACGCACTTTATGAGCTCCGCGACGCTCATCTCCTCGCCCTGCTCTAGCCAGACCTGGCTCCCGCCCATCCCGGCGGCGCGCGAGGAGGCAGTCACCGTCTCGTCGAGGGAGAGCGCGCCCGAGTCCACCGCCTCCGCCGCGAGCAGCAGCGTCATCACCTTCGTCACCGAGGCCGGCGCGCGCGGCTCATCCGCCCCCTTCTCATAGAGCACCCGGCCCGTCTCCTTCTCGATAAGCACCGCCGAGGGCGCGGCGATTTCCGGCCCGGCCTCCTCCGGCGCGGCGAGCGCGCCCGGCGCGAGCCGGCAGAGCATGAGCAGGAGCGGGATGATTGTGAGCAGTCTCTTCATAGCGAGCCTCCAGCCGTGTTTTTGCATGATAATATGCGCCGCGGACGGGTTTTATGACGGCCGGGGTTACTCCAATTATTGCCCCAATCCCGGCGGGATAGCCGGATTGTTAAGCCCGCGTTAAGCGCTCTGCCCGCGCTGTGGACAGTTACGCACATTTTCAACAGAGTTTTCAACAGCTTTGCCTCGCGAACAATGTCGAATTGCGTCCCCTCCCGGTTGACGTAACGCTATGCAGCCCCCGGAGACATAAAAATCCCCCGGTATATCAGCCGGGGGACGCCGCCCTCTCTTGACTTGGGCGCGAGGGGCGTAATATAATATTGGCTCACCGGTGCTGTAAGCTCTCGCGGGCCGAGCGCAGGGCGGTGCAGAATTCGTCTATCTCCTCGAGGGTCGTATAGCGCGAGAGGCCGACGCGTATCGCCCCGTCTATGACCTCCGGCGCGAGGCCCATCGCCTCGAGCACGTGGCTGCGCGCGCCGCGCTTGCAGGCCGAGGAGCGCGAGACGTAGATCTCCCTCGCCTCGAGGAAGTTCATGAGCACCTCGCTCTTATAGCCCGGGAGGCTGACCGAGAGGATGTGCGGCGCGCCGCCGCCTATGACGGCGAGGCCCGGATTTTCCGCGCTCAGCCGCTCTATGGCGTGCTCCCTGAGCGAGCGCATATGCTCCTGATACCCCGCCGCCCCGGCGAAGCCTATCCTCGCCGCCTCGCCGAAGGCGCAGATGTAGGGCACGTTCTCCGTCCCCGCGCGCCGGCCGTCCTCCTGCGCGCCGCCGACTATGAGTGGGCGGAGGCGCACGCCGCTCCTTATGTACAGCGCGCCTATGCCCTTGGGCGCGTGAATCTTGTGGCCCGAGACGCTTATGAGGTCCGCGCCGAGGGTCTTCGCGGAGAAGGGCAGCTTCAGGAAGCCCTGCACCGCGTCCGTGTGCATGAGAGAGAGCGGGGCCGCGCGCTTGAGGGCTTTGGATACGCCCTTTATGTCCGTCACCGCGCCCGTCTCGTTGTTAACGAGCATGAGCGAGCAGAGGACGGTGTCCTCCCTCGCGGCGGCGGCCACCTGCTCCGGGGATACGGCCCCGTCCAGCCCGGGCGTGAGGCGCGTCACCTCATAGCCGCGCCGCTCGAGGACGTCGAGGGCATGGCGCACGGCGTCGTGCTCCACGGTGGAGCTTATGACGTGCCCGCCCCTGCGGCTCACGGACTCCGCGCCCGACCAGAGCGCCCAGTTGTCGCTCTCCGAGCCGCAGGAGGTGAAGGCTATCTCCCAGCTGTCGCAGCCGAGCGCCTTCGCGAGCTGCCTGCGCGCGTTCATCACCAGCTTCGCCGCCGCGCGGCCCTTCGCATGGGTGGAGCTCGGGTTGCCGTAATCCGTCAGCATCGCCCTCATCGCCGCCTCCGCCGCCTCCGGGCAGACGCGGGTGGTGGCCGAATTGTCGAGGTATATTTCCATTGGACATCCCTTCCGTGAGGTTTTATCTATGAAATACATTATATACACCCTTGGCTGCAAGGTCAACCAGTATGAGACCCAGGCCATGGAGACGCTGCTCGCCGAGCGCGGGCACTCCCCCGCCGCCCCCGGCGAGAGGGCCGACGCCGTCATAGTCAACACCTGCGCCGTCACGGCCGAGAGCGGGCGCAAGTCCCGCCAGGCCCTCAGGCGGCTCACGGAGGAGAATCCCGGCGCAGTGCGCTGCGTCTGCGGCTGCTGGTCGCAGATAGACGAGCCGGCCGCCTCCGGCCTCGCCGACGTGGTCTGGGGCAGCGCCGACAGGCGTGGCTTCGTAGAGGCCGTGGAGCGCGCCGTATCCGCCCGCGTGAAGCTCTCGGGCGTCGACGAGCCCTTCCGCCGCCGGGTCATAGAGGACCTCCCCGCCGGGGCCTACGAGGGCCACGCCCGCGCCTGGCTCAAGATTGAAGACGGCTGCGCGAACTTCTGCTCCTACTGCATCATCCCCTACTCCCGCGGCGGCGTGCGCTCCCTCCCGCTCGACAGGGCCGCCTCCCTCGCCGCGGAGCTCGCCGCGAAGGGCTACCGCGAGATAGTCCTCACCGGCATCGAAATAGCCTCCTACGGTCGCGACTTGCCTAATAAACCCACCCTCGCCGGCGTCATAGAGCGCGTCGCCGCCGCCGCGCCGGAGGCCAGGATACGGCTCGGCTCGCTCGAGCCCACGGCCGTCACGGAGGAATTCTGCCGCCGCATAGCCGCCGTCCCCGGCCTCTGCCCGCACTTCCATCTCTCCATGCAGTCGGGCTCCGACGGCGTGTTGAAGCGCATGAACCGCAAGTACGATACCGCGGAGTTCTACGCCGTCTGCGAGAGGCTGCGCCGCCATTTCCCGCGCTGCGCCCTCACCACCGACCTCATAACCGGCTTCCCCGGCGAGACGGAGGAGGAGTTCCGCGAGACGCTGGATTTCATCCGGAAGTGCGCCTTCGCGTCCATGCACGTCTTCCCCTAC
>DVKN01000041.1 GCA_018716005.1 Candidatus Scatomorpha stercoravium | reverse complement strand
ATGCCGCCGTGGCCATGGGCATGGTTCTGGCGGCGAAGGAGTCTGAAAAGCTCCCGGCCGGGGAGCGCGAGGCCTTCCTTCTCCGCGCGGCGGACGAGCTGGCCCACGCGCGGCCCACGACCTCGAACAGGTACGCGCTTATAACCGGAAGGTGCGCAGAGGCCGGCATATCCGCCCTGAGGTCCGGATACAACCCGGCGGGGGCCGTGTTTGAGCGCGCCGTGGAGACAATGAACGAGCGCTACTCGCGTATGCAGCTGGTTGGCGACGAGCTCCTGAAGCTCATACCCGAGGGCGGGACTATACTTACCCAGTGCTACGGCGAAACGATTATAGGCACGCTTATACGCGCGGCAAAACGCGAGGGGAAGTCCTTCCGCGTCATCTGCGCCGAGACCCGGCCGTATATGCAGGGGGCCAGGCTCACCTCTGCCTGCTTTGCCGAAATGGGCTTTGACACTACCGTGGCCACGGACAACATGATAGCCTATGCCATGCAGCATGAGGGCGTCGACCTCTTTACCTCCGCCGCCGACTGCATAACGCTGGATGGACACGTGGCGAATAAGGTTGGTACGCTGCAGATAGCGATACTGGCCAAGTATTTCGGCCTGCCATACTATGTCACGGGCGCGCCTGATGCCGGCAAGCGGGGCGCAGACGATATAGTCATCGAAATGCGCGACCCGGGCCAGGTCCTGTCATACCGCGGCATACGCACAACCGTTGACGGCGTCAAGGCCATATACCCGGCCTTTGACATCACGCCGCCGCATCTCATTTCCGGAGTCGTAACCGACAAGGGAGTGTACGTCCCGTACCTGCTCGACGGCTACTTTGACAGCGAGCACGGCAGGGACAGCTTCCTGGTCTGAAAGGGGGACTGCGTCATGCTAATGCGCGCCGAGCGCGAGGCGCTGGTTGACTATGGCAAAAAGCTCAGCCTTGCGGGGCTCTGCCCCGGCACCAGCGGGAATCTGAGCGTATACGACCCGGACAGCGGCCTTATGGCGATTACGCCCTCCGGCCTGAATTACTTCGAAACCTGCCCCGAGGACATCGTGATTACCGACCTTTCCGGCAATATTGCCGACGGCGGCCGCAGGCCCTCGAGCGAGCTCAACCTCCACGCGGCCTTCTACAGGGCTAAACCTGAGGCCCGCTCCGTTGTCCACACGCACTCGGTTTTCTGCACCACTCTGGGCATACTGGGCGAGCCGATTCGCGCGGTGCACTTCATGATTGGCGCGGCCAACTCCCGGGAAATACCGCTGGCGCCCTATGTCACCTTCGGCACACAAGAGCTGGCCGAGACGGCGGTGCGCTTCTGCGGCGGCTCAAAGGCCGTGCTGCTGGCGAATCACGGGCTCGTGACCTGCGGCGGCAGCCTCGCGGACGCCTTTGAGCTTGCCGTCACGCTCGAATATGTCGCTCAGCTGCAATACCGAGCCCGCTGCGCGGGGAGCCCGAATGTGCTGGATGACGAACAGGTTGACGCGGCGATAGAGCGTTTTCGCTCGTATGGGCAGAAATAAGAAGGAAAAGCGGCGCAGAGCGCCGCTTTTCCTTACGCCGTAAGCGCGAACCAGGCGATAAACGCCGCTCCAATCGCCAGAAATACCAGGCCGACATACAGATACGGCTTTTCCCCATACATTTTGTACTTGTATATGAGCGCGGCGGCGACGCCGAAGAACAGCAGCGAGAGGCTGCCCTTCCAGGCGCTGTTGCCCTTGACGGCGCAGATTATTGTCAGCACCTGCGTCGCGCAAATCATAAGCTCGAGCGACCAGTTCCTGGCGTCGCGGTCTATCATCTCGTCCCGCTCGTCCTTAACGGGCCGCTCACGCGGCGGGTTTTTCATTGTTTCACTCCTTATTCTCGTAATGTATGCCCACAAACAGCTCAATTATAAAGAGCAGGCCCAGCGTCAGGCCGGAGACTATAACGGCCATGGTCCATATCTCGTCCCGAGTGAAGCCGAAGGCGACGGCGGAGCCGATTATCCACGCGAACAGGAGTCCCTCGGCCACCTTGAACATCGTGGAGCCGGTCTTCAGCTTTATGCAGCGGTTCCGTTCGTCGCGCTCCTCGAGGAAATCCGCGCGCGAAGCGCCCGCGGAAAACGCGCGCACTATCTGACGCACGCTGAAGAGCAGAAGGAGGGAAAAGAGCACTATGTCGCGGATAAACACCGCCTTGACCGAGCTCGGCCTCGCTATCTCCAATACCAGGCCGCCAATGCCGACGGCAAGCCAGAACAGGCCGCTCAGCAGGCCCTTTTTGTTATAAAGCTTCATTATCTCACTCCTTATTCCTATAATAAGCCCGGACAGCGAGCTCGAGAAGGCTCATGCCGAGCCAGATGAAGAAGAGCAGCATAAAAGCGAGCTTAGTGTCGTTGTCGTCCATTATGAGCCCAATCGCCATGGCACCGAGAGTGAGGGCGGACAGCAGCCAGTAAACTATCCGGTACATGGCGGCGCGCGTTTTAAGCGCGATGTACCGGCCCCGCTCGTCGTTCGCCTCGAGCAGCTCCTGCCGCTCCTTTTCCCGGGCTTCCGTATCGGACTGCTCACTCACGGAGCGCTCCATTATGCGCAGGCCCCACACAAGGAAGAACAGCGCGGCGAAAAAATAGCCCCTTTCCACAAACTCACGGCCCAAAACGGCGAAACCACTCACAGCCCCACCGGCGGAGAGCGCCAGAAGAAAAAGGCCAAGAATGAAGCAGGGTTTGTTATATATCTTCATGCTTCGCGTTCACCTCAATTATGCTTGTAATAGTAGCAGCTGACTGCGACGTAAATGATGCAGAGCGCGGCGGAAGCTGCTATCAGCGTCAGCGATACCGTGAGACAGGCGGGCTCGCGGGACACGGCGTACACTATTGCGAATATCAGCGCGGCGGCGTTTACGAGCCAGCAGGAGAGCTTAAAAGCGTCCGAGCCGCTCTTCCTCGCGATGAAAATATCGCGCTCGTCCTCGCGGTTTTCCGCATTTTGCGGCGCGAGGGCGTAATACAGGTTTGAAAACGTCAGCAGCACCGAGGCGGCGGCGGTGACCGCAAAGCGTGCTTCGCTCTGTCTCAGCGCCGCAAATACGCAAACAGGTACATTTATGGCGCATATTACGGCTATTATCAGGTTTAATTTCCTCTTTACTAGCTTCATTCCCCGTCCTCCATTCTCAGATTTTCCTCAAGGCAGCAGAGCTCCTCAACGCTGACGCCGAACACCTTGGCCATGCGGTAGGCGAGCATTAGCGAGGGGCTGTATTGGCCCTTCTCGATAGAGATAATCGTGCGCGAGGAGACGCCAACCATGTCCGCCAGCTGCTGCTGCGTCATATTCCGCTCCGCGCGCAGATCCCTGACCCTTGTTTTCATCCCATCCCGCCTCTCAATGTGAAGTACGCTTCATGTGAAGCTGGCTTCATGTTAACACACGGGCGCGCATTTGTCAAGAGCAAAATGTGAAGCGTGCTTCATGCGGAGTATTTTGGTTGCAATACGGCGGAAATGGCTATATAATGTATGGGCAAAAAATCAACCGCATAGGGGAGATAAGCTATGAAAGAACTCTCGAAGATAGCACTGAAGGTCAATCCCTCCACCACTTTGGCTATAGATTCGCTGGCCAAGCAGATGAAGGCCGACGGCCTCGACGTCATTGGCTTCGGCACCGGCGAGCCGGATTTCATGACTCCGGACAACATCTCCGAGGCCGGCATCGCCGCCATCCGCGAGGGCAAGACGAAGTACACCCCCGCCGCCGGCATCGTCCCGCTGCGCAAGGCCGCCGCCGCGCGCCTCAAGGCGGACTGCGGCCTCGACTACGACTATACGCAGATAGTCATAGCCTCCGGCGCGAAGCACAACGTCTACGCCGCCCTCCGCGCGCTCGTGAACCCCGGCGACGAGGTTATCGTCCCCGCGCCATACTGGGTCAGCTACTGCGAGATGGTCAGCATCTGCGGCGGCGTGCCCGTCGTGGTCGAGACCACCGAGGGCGCGGGCTTCAAGATGACCCCCGCGCAGCTCGAGGCCGCCGTCACGCCGAAGACGAAGGCTCTCATGCTCAATAACCCCTCCAACCCCACCGGCATGGTTTATACCGAGAGCGAGCTGCGCGCGCTCGCCGAGGTCTGCGTGAAGCACGACCTCTACGTCATTGCCGACGAGATATATTATAAGCTCATGTACGACGGGAAGCCCTTCACCAGCTTCGCCTCCCTCGGCGAGGACGTGAAGGAGCGCACCATACTGATAAACGGCGTCTCCAAGAGCTACGCCATGACCGGCTGGCGCATAGGCTACGCCGCCGCGAACGCGCAGATAGCGAAGGTCATGTCGAACTACCTGAGCCACTCCACCGGCGCGCCCAGCACGATAAGCCAGTGGGCCGCCGTCGAGGCCCTCGAGGGCCAGCAGGGCACCATCGAGGATATGCGCAAGGTCTTCGAGCAGCGCCGCAACTACTTCGTGAAGCGCCTCAACTCCATCCCCGGCGTCAGCTGCATCATGCCCGAGGGCGCGTTCTACATCATGATGAACATAGAGAAGCTGATTGGCCGCACAATCGGCGGCGTCGAGATAACCGACGACGACGTCTTCGCCAAGGCCTTCCTCAAGCAGGGCCTCGTGGCCGTCGTGCCCTGCTCCGGCTTCGGAATAAAGAACTTCGTGCGCTGGACCTACGCCACGAGCATGGAGAACATTGAGGAGGGCCTCAACCGCCTCGAGAAGTTCCTCGCCGAGTGATTATCCGCCCCGCCGCGGCATAAGCTGAAGCGGGAGGGGTGTCCATGTACCTCAGCTTCAGGCTGCGCGACGCGCTGCCGCTCATGGCGGCGATTATGCTGATAATTGCCTCGTTCATGCTGCCGCCGTATGGCGACGGCGCCGGGGAGGGCGTCGCCGCCTTTTCGGAGGGGGAGAGCGTCCTCATTATCGACCCCGGCCACGGCGGCGCGGACGGCGGCGCCTCGGCCGCGGACGGGACGCTCGAGAGCGGCATAAACCTCGCCGTGGCCCTGAGGCTGCGGGCCCTGGCCGGGCTCTACGGCGTCGAGACGCTCATGACGCGCGAGAGCGGGGAGATAGATTACCCCGAGGGGGCGGACACCCTCGCGGAGATGAAGCGCGCGGACCAGCGCGCGAGGCTGGAGCTCATCAACTCCACGCCCGGAGCCGTGCTAATAAGCATACATCAGAATTATTATCCGGACCCGCGCCCCAGCGGCTCGCAGGTTTTCTACGCGCCCTCCGAGGGCAGCGAGACTCTGGCGGGCATAGCGCACGGCCTGATTGCAGATAAGCTCTGCCCGGACAACCGCCGCGTCGCGGCCCCGGCCGAGGAGCGCATCTATCTCATGCGCGAGGCGGAGTGCCCGGCAATTCTGGTGGAGTGCGGCTTTATATCGAACGCCGAAGAGCTCGCAAAGCTCACGAGCGGCAAATATCAGACTAAGCTCGCGGCCTCGCTGCTGTCAGCGTATTTGCAGTACGAGTCCGCGCCCGACGGGATGGTAGTATGAAACAGAGAACCGTATTTTACTGCACCGAGTGCGGCAACGAGACGGCGCGCTGGCAGGGCCAATGCCCCGCCTGCGGCGCCTGGAACACGCTGACCGAAGCGCCCCAGCGCCCGAAAAGCGAAAATAAGGCCGCAGCCGCGGCCCACAGGGCGCGCCAGGCGCCGGAAAAGCTCGCCGACCTCGATACGGAGGAGGAAATCCGCTTCTCCACCGGCGTCGGCGAGCTCGACCGCGTCCTGGGCGGGGGAGCCGTGCGCGGGAGCGTCGTCCTCGTCGGCGGTGCGCCGGGCGTTGGCAAGTCCACGCTACTTTTGCAGCTGTGCGGGCTCGTCGGCGCGAGCGAGCGCGTGCTGTACGTCTCCGGCGAGGAGAGCCGCCGCCAGCTGAAGATGCGCGCGCAGCGCCTCGGCGTCTCCGAGGGCGAAATCTACGTCCTGGCCGAGACGCAGGTGAGCGAAATACTCTCCGCCGCCGAGGACTTAAAGCCGACGGTCGTGATAATCGACTCCATACAGACCATGTTCGACTCCGAGGTCTCCGCCGCGCCGGGCTCCGTCAGCCAGGTGCGCGAGAGCACCATGGCCATCATGCGCCGCGCCAAGTCCGACAGCTTCACCGCCTTCGTCGTGGGCCATATAAACAAGGAGGGCGCGATCGCCGGACCCAAAGTGCTCGAGCACATGGTCGACTGCGTGCTCTACTTCGAGGGCGAGCAGTCCATGAGCTACCGCATACTCCGCGCGGCCAAGAACCGCTTCGGCTCCACGAACGAGATAGGCGTCTTCGAGATGGCCGACAACGGCCTGCGCGAGGT
>DVKN01000040.1 GCA_018716005.1 Candidatus Scatomorpha stercoravium | reverse complement strand
CCACCGAGAGCGCGTATCCGCTCGACCGCCTCTCGCTCCGCCATCTGGACGGCGAGCTGCCGCCCGCCGAGGCCGTCTGGAGGCTCTATCCCGTCCTCGACGCGAAGCTCACGGAGTGCGGCGCGCACGAGCTCTACTACGGCATAGAGCTCCCGCTCTGCCGCGTGCTGGCGGATATGGAGCGCGCCGGCTTCCTCGTGGACCGCGAGGCCCTCGCCGCCTACGGCGAGAGCATGGTGGCGGGCATAAATACGCTCCAGGAGCGCATATGGGCCCAGGCCGGGCACGAATTCAACATAAACTCGCCCAAGCAGCTCGGCGAGGTGCTCTTCGATGAGCTAATGCTCCCCGCCGGCAAGAAGACGAAGACCGGCTGGAGCACGAACGCCGACGTGCTCGAGAAGCTCCGCGGCAAGCACCCGATTATATCCGACATCCTCGACTACCGTATGCTCACGAAGCTCAAGAGCACCTACGCCGACGGGCTCATAAAGGTCATTTCCCCGGACGGGCGCATACACACGAACTTCAAGATGACCGTCACTGCCACGGGCCGCCTCTCGTCCACGGAGCCGAACTTACAAAACATACCCGTGCGCCGCGAGCTCGGCAGCGAGATACGCAGGATGTTCGTCGCCGCGCCCGGATGCGTGCTCGTGGACGCGGACTACAGCCAGATAGAGCTCCGCCTGCTCGCGCACATCTCCGGCGACGAGACAATGAAGAACGCCTTCCTGAGCGGCGAGGACATCCACACCGTCACCGCCTCGCAGGTCTTCGGCGTGCCGCTCGCCGAGGTGACGCCCGAGCAGCGCAGCCACGCGAAGGCCGTCAACTTCGGCATCGTGTACGGCATCAGCGCCTTCTCGCTCTCGCAGGACATCGGCGTGCGGCCCAAGGAGGCGCAGGCCTACATCGACGCCTACCTCGAGAAGTACAGCGGCGTGCGCGAATACATGGAGCGCGTCATCGCCGAGGCGAAGGAGAAGGGCTATGTCGAGACGCTCTTCGGCCGCCGCCGCCCGCTCCCCGAGCTCAGGAGCTCCAACTTCAACACACGCGCCTTCGGCGAGCGCGTGGCGAGGAACATGCCGATACAGGGCACGGCGGCGGACATAATGAAGCTCGCCATGGTGAACGTCCACCGCCGCCTGCGCGCCGAGGGGCTCCGCTCGCGGGTGCTGCTTCAGGTCCACGACGAGCTCATAGCCGAGTGCCCCGAGGACGAGGCCGAGCGCGTAAAGGCGCTGCTCTGTGAGGAAATGAGCGGGGCCGCCGCGCTCTCCGTGCCGCTGACCGCCAACGCCAAGATAGGACGCAGCTGGGCCCAGGCCCATTGAGGAGGCAGACATGATTAGCTTTGAAGAAGCCGGACGAATACTGGACGAAGCCGCCGAGGCCCTGCCCGAGGAGATTTTCCGGGGCCTTAACGGCGGCGTGAACCTCATCCCGCAGGTGCGCCGCGACGAAAACGGGCTCCTGGTGATGGGCACCTACAACGTCGACCAGATGGGCCGCCGCGTGGAGATTTACTACGGCTCCTTCCGGGTCAGGTACCCGGACGCCTCGCCGGACAAGTGCGCGAAGGCCCTGGTGCGCACGCTCAAGCACGAGCTGCGCCACCACATCGAGAACCTGGCCATGGACCGCAGCCTCGAGAGGTGGGACGAGCAGCACGTGGCGGAGCTCCTCTCCGGGCTCTACGACATTGAGCCGCTGGAGGTCCGCTCCCTGCTCTTCGCCGACGACGAGGCCAGCGGCGTCGCCGAGATGGCCTGCTCCATGTTCCAGAGCGCCGCGAAGGGCGTCGGCATCGACGTCGTCTCCGGCTGCGCCTGCAACGAGGTGGGCGCCATCAGCATTCGCGCCGCCCGCGCCTCGCTGGACCGCTACGGCGTGCGCGCGACCGCCTGCGGTCGTCCCGTGCCGCTCACCCGCGAGCTGTGCGAGCAGTACGACCTCGTCATGTGCATGACAGACGCCCTCGCGCTCGAGCTCTGCGCCCGCTGGCCGGAGCTGGAGGACCGCATCTGCTGCCTCGGCGCCGTCGACTACACCGCGCCCAGGCTGGAGACGCAGATGGGCTGGAACCGCGTCGCCGACGGGATAGCCGGCGAGATAAACCAGCTCATAGCCGAGCTCACCGAGGCGGAGGACGACGATGATTGAGCTGCGTCCCGCAAACGAGCGGGATCTCGGCTGGATTGAGAGCCTCGAGCGCGAGTGCTTCTCTCTGCCCTGGACGCGCGAGCAGCTCGAGCATCAGATAAACGGCAGGGGCAAACTCCTGCTCGTCGCCTGCTGCGGCGGGGAGCCGGCGGGATACATGGGCCTCGACTTCGTCCTCGACGAGGGCTATGTCACGAACGTCTGCACCGCGCCGGCCTTCCGCCGCCGCGGCGTCGCCTCCGCGCTCATTGACGGCGTCGCGGCCCGCGGCCGGGAGCAGGGCCTGAGCTTCATCACGCTCGAGGCGCGCGTCTCGAACGCCGCCGCGCGGAGCCTGTACGCCGGCAAGGGCTTTGTGGAAGCCGGCATCCGCCCGGGCTACTACGAGCGCCCGAAAGAGGACGCCGTCATTATGACACTTTATTTGTAAGAGGTACAG
>DVKN01000039.1 GCA_018716005.1 Candidatus Scatomorpha stercoravium | reverse complement strand
AGCTTCCTCTCCGGCTGCACGGTGCTGGCCATGACCATCACGAGCATGATCCGCTCGCGCGGCGGCTCCGTCAAGGTCGAGAAGCGCCGCGGCACCTTCCTCGCCATTGGCGCGGCCGTGGGCGGCATCCTGGGCAAGGAGCTTTTCGAGCTCGTGCGCAGCTCCGGCGGCGTCACGGTCGACATCGCCCAGCAGGTCATGATGATACTGCTCACCGTCGGCGTCTTCATCTACACGCTGAAGAAGGACGGGATACGCACCGTAAACGTCACGAACGCCATTGCCTGCGTCATGATAGGCCTCACGCTGGGGCTTCTGAGCGCCTTCCTCGGCATAGGCGGCGGGCCCATAAACCTCGCGGTGCTGTACTTCGTCTTCTCCATGGACTCGAAGACGGCGGCGCTCAACTCGCTCTACATCATCCTCTACAGCCAGGCCGCGAGCTTCATCAACACCCTCGTGCGCGGCACGGTGCCGGACTTCGACTGGCTCGTGCTTATCGCGATGTGCGTGGGCGGCGTGCTCGGCGGCATCCTGGGCCGGAGCATCAGCGCGAAGCTCACGAACAAGGGCGTCGACCGGCTGTTCCTCGCGATAATGGCCGTGATAACGCTCATAAGCTGCTACAACCTCGTCATGTGCTTTGTTTGATATGGAATATGAGATAAAAAAAGGCGCGCTCAGCGTGCGCGTAGACGCTCTGGGCGCGGAGCTCGCGGCGATTGAATACGCCGGGGCGGGCTACCTCTGGCCGGGCGGGAGCGAATGGCCCCGCCGCGCGCCGGTCTGCTGCCCCTGGTGCGGCGTCGTAGAGGGCGGGGAATTCTGCCACGGCGGCAGGAAATACGCCGCCGGCCGCCACGGCTTCGTGCGCGACCGGGAGCATACGCTCATCGCGCGCTCGGCGGAGAGCCTCACGCTCGCGCTGGAGGTGCTTCCGGACGACCCGGAATGGCCCTGGCCCTTCGCCCTTACGGCGCGCTTTGAGGCCCGTGAGGCGGCGCTCTCGGCCGCCTACGAGCTCATAAACACCGGCAGCGAGCCCATGCCCCTCCAGCTGGGCTTCCACCCGGGCTTCACAGCCCCCGCGGGCAGCCTTGTCCGCGCGGAGAAGCCGGACTTCCCCGGCGGCGCGGACACCCTCGCCATTGTAAGCGGGGCCTTCGACACCGACAGCGTGAACCTCAGCCGCCCGGCCTCAAAGTGGTTCCGCCTCGAGCGGCCCGACGGCAGAAGCGTCACCGTGGACGCCGATGGCTTCGGCTGGTTCCTCGTCTGGGGCGCGCAGGGCCTGAGCCCCTTCGTCTGCCTCGAGCCCTGGACCGGCTTCCCCGGCCCCGGAGACCTCCCCAGCCGCCCCGGCGCCGTCACCCTGCCCCCCGGCGACCGATTCAAGCGGACGCTGAACATCTCCCTAACCTAGCCCGCCGCCAATGCCGGCAAAGCCGGCGAGGCCAGACCACCCCGCCAGCCGATGCCGGCTAAAGCCGGCGAGGCCCGCGCCCACGTCCGTCCCACCACCCACGGCCAATGCCGGCTCCGCCGGCGAGGCCAGCTTCGCAGAATTTCGCCGCCTCAGCGGCGAAACAAATTAGCATCGAATTGTAATCGCGCGGAATTCGGCAGAATTCCGCGCTTTTTTCCGGGGCTCCGCCTCGGAAAAAACTCCTCTCGCGGAGCGGAGTGTGCGAAAGCCCACCAGTCCGCAGACTGGTGGGCTTGAGTGCGCGCAGCGAAGCGCCGGTCTCCATCGCGCCTCCGGCGCGGGGGACCCTACTTGGCATTGAAAGGCCGTCGAGGCCTTTCAAGCCAGCCTCTTTATGCATCCCACCCCGAAGCCGCCGGGGCCGGTGTGGCAGGCTATCGAGAGGGAGAGCGGGGCGATATAGCCGTCGAAGCGCTCGCCGAAGCGCGCGCGTATCTCGTCCGCCCACTCGGCGGCCTCCTCCTCGGAGCAGGAGTAGGCGGCCTCGACGAAGACGCCGTCCTTCCCGGCAAAGCGGGTGAGGAGGTCGTGCTCCACCGCGTCGAGCATGGCGCGCTTGGCCGCGCGTATGCCGTGGGACATGGTGAGCGCGTCGAGCTTGCCGCCCTGTATCTGCAATACGGGCTTTATCCCCAGCACGGTGCCGAAGGCGGCGGCCGCCGGGGTGATGCGCCCGCCGCGCTTGAGATACTTGAGCGTGTCGACGGTTATGTAGATGCTGGCCTCGAGCTTCTCGCGTTCGAGTGCCTCGGCTATGGCGGCGGCGGACTTGCCCCGGGCGGCCATCGCGGCGGCGTCCAGGACGCTTATGCGCTGCGTCGCCGATATGCGCAGGTTGTCCGCCACCACGACGCGGCCGTCGTAGTCCTCAGCGAGCATCCGGGCCGTGGCGCACTCGCCGCTCAGCGAGCTGGACATGGGTATATAGACGAGCTCGCCGTGCTCCTCGAGCGCCTCGTCCCACTTATTCAATACGTCGCCCGGCGTCGGCTGCGAGGTCGTTATGTCCGCGCCGGAGCCCATGCGGCGGAAAAACTCCGACTGGCTAAGGTTTATTCCCTCGTAAAACAGCTCCCCGTCGATAAAAAACGGCATCGGCACCACGAATATACCCAATTCGCGCGCTTCAGCCGGAGTTATGCCGCAGTTGCTGTCAGTGACAATGGCAGTGCTCAAATGAATTTCCCCTGTCGCAAAGCGTATTTACATGTATAAATTGTACACCATGCGCGGGCGGATTTCAACCAATCAGCGCGTAAGAATTTTACCCAATCGTGAGAATTCTGTGTGGATTCATCGAAATAAGCGCTTTATCACAGGTTAGGAGTGTGTAATTCGCCGGAGAGGGAAAGAGCCGGGGCCCGGTTTCCCGGGCCCCGGCCATGGCCGGGCGGCGTCAGGCCGCCTGCTCCGCGAGGTAGGCGTCCAGGCGGACGCCCACGTTCTCCTCGAGGTTGCGGTAGAAGAACTGGTAGTCGTACAGATGATAGATCCCGTCCTCGAAAATCGACAGCACCGGCGGATACTCCTCGGGCGCCACGTCCGTCACCTTCAGCGCGCCGCGCTCGGCGTCGATATAGGCCCCGGTGAGCTGGGGGATCTCCGTGACGATGTTCCCGCTGTAATCGGTGAAGCAGGCGCCGAGGTTCTCCTCCTTCCCGGCGGGGGTGCCGTCGGCCTTCCAGTTGAGGGGGTTGATGGCCAGCGTACGGGTGCCGGCGGGGATGGTGAGGGAGTCGGTGACGCTCTCAGCCTCGCTGTTGAAGGAGATGATGACGCCCGTGTCGTCCTCGCCGGAGGCGAAGCGGAGCTGGGGATATTCCGCGAGCTCCTCGGCGGTGATGCTCCAGCCAATCGCGTAGCAGGCCACGAGCAGCTCGTTTACCTCCTCGTCGGCGAAGCAGTCCTTCAGCAGGCGGATGCAGAGGTCGGCGCCCTGGGAGAAGCCGGCCAGGATGATGGGCCGCCCGCCGTTATAGTTCTCGAGATAGTAGGCGAAGGCGTCCTTCACGTCCTCGTAGGCGGTTTGCAGATAGGGCTCGCGCTCCTCGGCCGTCAGCTCGTAGGCGTTCAGCCCCGCCTGCCGGTAATAGGGAGCGAAGAAGCGGGCGTCATCGTCGTAGATGCCCTTCTCCATGTTCGTGGCGCCCAGGAAATCGCTCTTCGCGGCCTCGTCGTCCATGGGCATGTTGAAGCTGTCCGCGTCCCCGCCGTAGACGGTGGGGCAGACGAAGAAGACGTCCGCGTCCGCGCTCTTGTCCGTCTCCAGATAGGCCCAGTTCGCCGCCTCGGCGTATACGGAGCCCTGCTCCGCGCTGTCGCCGCAGCCGGCCAGCGAGAGCGCCAGCACCAGGGCGAGGATGAGGGCGATGGTTTTCTTTTTCATAGCAAAGCCTCCCGGCAACGCGCCGAAGCGCAATTTTTCCGCAGCCATTATAGCACAGAGCGCTCCGTTTGAACATGGCATAATTTAAAAGAAAGGGCAAGGGAGCGCAGCGAACCTTGCCCCCCAAAAAACAAAATCGCAACCCAACAAGGTGGTTGCGATTTTGAAAGGAAGAACAAACGGAGCGGAACGAATGCCGGCGGGCACAGCCTTCGGCTGAGCCCGGCGGCGCAGTGGAGCGCAAAAAAACAAATCCGAAGCCCAAGGCGGCTTCGGATTTGAAAGGAAGAACAAACGGAGCGGAATGGATGTCCTCCGGCTCCGCCGGAGGACGGAATGGAGCGCAGTTTGTTCTGACGTGGTCCCCCGAGGGATGATAAATCCGAACGTTCAATCTGTTCAAAGGTGATCCGTTCTGCACCTTCCTTGTAGTTGAAAGTCACGAGGATGTAGTCATCGTATACGACCACACTATTAACAAAGCCATCAATCAGCCGTCCGCGCCCTTCCAAGGTATTGGTGTCCACTTTGCGGAACTGGAGAATATAGAACTGAATCTGCTCTCTGGTGAACTGAGGCTTTTTCATCTCTTCCTTGATGATGCTCAGCTCCAGCTTTTCTTTGGTGGCTTCCAGCTCGTCTAAACGGCGCTTGGTAGAGGCATTGAAAATGCCTGCCTGGATTGCGTTTAGCATATTGTCGATAGCCTTCTCGGTATCTGCCAGTTGCCGACGCAGAGCGGGTAATTCGTTGCTTTCCTGCCCCTGTAACGCCAACGCCTGATCGGTAAAATACTCCACAAAAGCATCGTCCATGATGTTCCGCATAACGGATGCAACAACAGCACGCTCCAGAGGGTCTTTTCGAACACTGCGATGTTTGGCTTTACAGGTCTTTTTCCGCTTGCTGTTTACACAGCGATAATAATGATATACCTGCCCCTTGCTGGAACTCGTACCGGATTCGCCCACCATCATCGCCTTGCAGGAACCACAAAACAATTTTGTGGTCAACAGATAGTCATCCTCAGCCTTGTGTCTGGCTGGGGCTTTTTTGTTTTTCTTCATCTGTTCCTGCACTCGTTCAAATAGATCTGTCGGTACAAGAGCTGGAATGCCATCCGGTACTACGATATCACGATATTTGTATTCACCGATGTACTTCCGGTTATGCAGAATTCCAGATATGAAATTCAAGTCTGCAGGTTTGCCTCGGACGGTTGTAACACCCAGAGCATTTAGGTGATCCATAATCTGCTTCATGGTGGAGCCAGTATCGTACATCTTGAAAATATCCAAGACAATCGGAGCATTGACTGGGTCTGGTTGATATTGCTTGTTGGCATCAATGGCAAAGCCGAATGTGGGGGTGCCGCCGTTGTACTTACATTTAAGTGCATTTTCTGTGTGGCCACGGATAACTTTCACAGAAAGTTCTGCGGAATAATACTCCGCCATACCTTCCAACATAGATTCCAGAATGATCCCCTCCGGCCCATCAGCAATATTCTCTTTAGCTGAGATCACCCGCACACCATTCTTTTTAAGGGCAGCTTTATAATGAGCACTGTCATAGCGATTGCGGGCAAAGCGGTCCAGCTTCCATACCACAACCACATCAAACAATCCTTTGGCGCTGTCCTTAATCATCCGCTGGAAATCGGGGCGGTTGTCCGTTTTGGCAGAAAGGGCACGGTCAATGTATTCCTTCACTACAGTCATTCCGTTCTGCTTGCAATACTCCATGCATTCTCGGATCTGACCGTCAATGCTTTCCTCCCGCTGTCCTTCGCTAGAATAACGAGCGTAGATTACTGCGTTCACATCGCCACCTCCTTACTCATCAGCAGTTTCCGAAAACATCCGTAAAACGGATTCTTTCATGCGGTTATAGTATGGTGATTTGGGATCAAAGCACATCTCGACGAACTGCTCCATCTCAGCTGCGTTTTTCCATACTTTCGGCTGATAGTGATACAACTTTCCCTGTGGCTCATCACAGCGAGCAAAGATATAATCCATGGAAACATCGAAGAAGTCTGCATACTTGCGCAGCAGATCAACCGATGGAGTTGACTGTCCGTTTTCATAGCGGTTTAGGCTAGACTGAGTAATTCCTAAAAGCTCTGCCAGCTTTGCTTGAGAAAGGGATAAACTTTCTCGAAGGGTACGTAGACGTTTCCCAATCAACTTCATATCAACCACATCCTCTCGCAAATATTATAACATATATTGCATTGCTTTCAACCCAATATTTGATTCTGCAAATAGAATCATATCGCTCCATGCTACCTAACTAAGTTGATTCATCCCCTCAACTGATTTACATCGAGACGGTAGTACTTTTGTCAAAACTCAACGCCAAGCAGCATATCGAGGTGGAGCTGAATCTGGACGAGCTGGATTTGATG
>DVKN01000038.1 GCA_018716005.1 Candidatus Scatomorpha stercoravium | reverse complement strand
AGCTCGCGCGCGCGGAAATTCGTCATCGTCTTCTGCTTCCAGGTGGCGTCCGGGTCGCGTATCACGAGGTCCTTCGTGTCGTCGACCTCCTCGTCGTAGACGGTGATGTAATCCGCCTCGGCCATGCCGCTCTCGCGGCCGTAGAAGCGGTAGAGGCGCTTGTAGTGCGGGTTCGTAATTTTGCCGACGTTCTCGCTTATCTTGATGCGCGGGACTATCTCCCCGTGTTCCTCGACGGCCACGAGCTTGTATACGCCGTCGAAGACGGGGCTCGTGCGGCTGGTGATGAGCCGCTCGCCGACGCCAAAGGAGTCGATGCACGCGCCCTGGCGCAGGAGCTCGCGTATGAGGTGCTCGTCGAGGCTGTTGGAGCAGGTTATGGTGCACTCCGTCCAGCCGGCGTCGTCGAGCATCTTGCGCGCCTTCCTCGTGAGGTAGGCGAGGTCGCCGGAGTCGAGCCGGATGCCGCATTTCTTTATGCCGAGGGGCTTGAGCACCTCGTTGAAGGCGCGTATGGCGTTGGGGACGCCGGAGCGGAGGGTGTCGTAGGTGTCCACCAGCAGGACGGCGTTCGTGGGATAGGTCTCGCAGTAGGCCTTGAAGGCCTCGTACTCGCCCGGGAACATCTGCACCCAGGCGTGGGCCATTGTGCCCGCGGCGGGGACGCCGTATATCTGGTCGGTGAGGACGCAGGCTGTGCCGCCGCAGCCGCCGATGTACGCGGCGCGGGCGCCGAGGACGGCGGCGTCGGGGCCCTGGGCGCGCCTCGAGCCGAATTCGAGCACGACCCTGCCGTCCGCCGCGCGCACGACGCGGTTGGCCTTCGTCGCGATGAGGCTCTGGTGGTTTATAGTGAGCAGCAGGAAGGTCTCCAGGAGCTGCGCCTGTATCGCGGGCGCGCGCACGGTCATTATCGGCTCGCGCGGGAAGACTGGCGTCCCCTCCGGGACGGCCCAGACGTCGCCCGTGAACCTGAAATCGCGCAGGTATTCGAGGAAGCCCTCGTCGAATATGCCCCGCGAGCGCAGGTAGGCGATGTCCTCCTCGGTGAAGTGGAGGTTTTTGATATAGTCCACCGCCTGCTCGAGGCCGGCCGCAATCGCAAAGCCGCCCTGGTCGGGCACGGTGCGGTAGAAGAGGTCGAAATAGGTGACCGTGTCCTTCATGCCGCTCTTATAGTAGCCGTTGCCCATGGTGAGCTCGTAGAAGTCGCAGAGCATGGTGTAGTTGAGTCCGTTGTACTTTTGCATGGCGTTCCCCTCTTCAGGAGTATTTGACCCTGATTATAAGCGTTTTACGCGGATTTTTCAATCCGTGCGGGGCTGTTATTTATATAACTATCCTGACAGCTGTCCGGACAGCGCGAAACCGGCCCGGAAAGACGGGCCGGTTTGCATTTATGTCAACTGATTTCCGCGCGGAAGGCGCTCTCCAGCGCGGCGGCGTTCTCGCAGACGAAGAGGGCGGCGGTGTCCCCGGCGGAGGCGAGGCGCGCCTTCGCGAGCAGGGCCTCGCCCTCGGGGTCGTAGGTGCGGAAGAGATTGCGGCGGTTCTCGAGGTGCCGCTCGAGCGAGGCGCGGGCCTCGGCGAGGTCGGCGGCGTCCCTGACCGTGATGAGGGCTATCTCCTCCGGCGAGCCGCCGGTGGCGTAGCTGAGGTAGAAGCCCGCGACCTTGGCGTAGTCCATGTCGGAGAGGTAGGGAAAGAGCTCCGCGCCGGTCGCGGCCTCGTTTTCGCTGCTGACGGCGGTCATGTCCGGGAGGCCCTCGGCCCTCTCCGCGAGCCGCGCGCCGAGAGTTACGGTGTCGGCGCGAGGGCCGCCGTCCCCGCCGCCGCAGCCGGCGAGGGCGAGCGCGAGGGCGGCGCATATGGCGAGCGCTGCGATACGCTTCATCCGAGCACCTCCGTTTCCGCCTCGGCGTCAATGACATAGTCCAAGTCTATCCCGGAGCCGTCCCCGCCGGTCCACGCGCCGTCGAAGGCCTCGCTGATGGCCTCGTCTATGCGCTCGACGTCGGCCATGGTCTCGTCGGGGTCCTCGAGCTCGCTGTAGTCGGTTATGAGCACGCTGAGCAGCAGGCCGTCGCCCATGAGCTGGGCGTTATAGTCTATGTAGAGGTCGCGGCCCTGGCCCATGCCGTAGGCGTTCGCGGCGTCGGAGAGGCGCGAGAGCATTTCGGCCGCGTCGGACTGGGCCTGGGCGTCGGAGCTCGGGGTGAGGTAGTAGAGGTTCCGGCTCCCGCCGGCGTCGAGCGCCTCGCGGACGTACTGCGGCAGGGCGAAGATGTCCTCGAGCGGCTCGGCGTTCTGATAGGAGTAGCAGTACTCGAGCCCCTCGGCCGCGGGGAAGAAATCGCGGTCCCAGTCGTGCCCGCCGGAGGCGAGCTCGTCGTTCATGTTGAAGTTCGCGTAGTCGCCGCGCCCGGCGTCGGAGTAGATGTCGACGTGATACCACTCGCCGTCGTCGAGCCTGACGAGGTCCCAGCTGTGGTAGGAGTTGTGCACGACCTTGCATTCGATGTCCAGCATCTGCATGAACATCCTGAAGGTCGTGGCGAAGCCGACGCAGACGGCCTGGCGGTACTTGAGCACACCGTAGGGCTCGGCAGAGTACTCGCTCGCCGTCGGCACGACGACGGTTATCCCGCCCTCGTGGTGGATGTTAGAGCACATCCAGTCGTAGACGGCCTTCTCCTTCTCGTAAACCGTCATGCCCTCGGTTATTATCCCGCCGAGGACTTCGGAGGCCATCTCGAGCGTCTCGGCCTGCTTTTCGCTGAGGGCGGAGGCGTCGCCGGACTTGTAGGCGTCGGAGATGGGCAGGGTGGAGCGTATCCAGTAGTCGCCGCCGACGGCGACGTCGTCCTCCTGCGTGACGGCCTCCTCGCCGCCGGAGACGAGGCCGTTAAAGGTGTCGCGCAGCTCCGTGACGGCCGCCTCCTGGGCCGACACGCTCCTGAGCGCGAGCGCGCTCAGCGTGCAGCTCGCGGCGATGCCGAGCGCAAGTACGGCGGATATGGCGATAATCAGCGGGTGTACGCCGCGTTTCGCGGTAGTTTCCATGGCAAATTGGTTCCTTTCGCAGTTATGAGTTCGCGTTCCTGAAAGGAGCATCGTGCGGGATTAGACGCTTAATGGCGTAAATAGTTCCCGCGGTTAACAAATTATCCGCTCGAGCAGCCCGACGGCCGCGCCGAGGCGCTCGCCGTTGAGCCCGGCGTAGTTTATTACCAGCGTGTGCGGCTCGGCGGAGCTCTCGTCGAAGGCGAAATCGGAGAGGAAGGCGAGGCGCACGCCGAGCTCCCCGGCGCGCCGCTTCAGTTCGGCGTCCGTGAGGGGCGTGTCCGCGCGCATGAGGAAGTGCAGCCCGGCGGCGGGCTCGGCAATCTCGCAGCGCGGGGCGAAGGCGCTCGAGCGGAAGGCCTCGAGCACGGCCGCGCGGCGCTCGCGCAGGGTCTTCCTGAGGCGCGAGAGATGCCGCTCGTAGCCGCCCGAGGCGATGAAGCGCGCGAGCACGTGCTGCTCGAGGTTCGGCACCGCGCTCGAGTAGAAGCCCACGCGCTCGCGCCAGAGGACGGTCAGGGCTTCCGGCAGCACGAGGCAGCTCACGCGCAGGCCCGGGGAGATTGTCTGCGAGAAGGTCGTCATGTACAGCACCCGCCCCGCGCGGTCTATCCCCGCGAGCGTGGGGAGGGGGCGGGCTGTGAAGCCGAGCTCGCTGTCGTAGTCGTCCTCGACGATATAGCCGCCCGTGCGCTCGGCCCAGTCGAGCAGCTCCTGCCGCCTCGGCATGGGCGTCACGAGCCCGCTGGGGTACTGGTGCGCGGGGGAGATGTGCAGCGCGCCCGCGCCGGAGGCGGCGAGCGCCGCGGGGGAGACGCCGTGGGCGTCGAGCGGCACGGGGAGGCATTTTATCCCGCAGGCGGCGTAGGTCTCGCGTATCTTGGGATAGCCCGGGTCCTCGAGCGCGAAAGAGCGGCCGGAGAAGAGCTGCGCGAGCATGAGGTACAGAAACTCCGAGCCCGCGCCTATAATTATGCGCTCCGGCGGCGCGTCGAGGCCCTTGTAGCCGCGAAGATAGTCCGACACGGCCTCGCGCAGGGCGTACAGGCCCTCGTGCGGGACGCCCTCCACGAGCGCGCGCGGCTCCTCGCTCAGGACGCGGCGCGTCAGCCTCGCCCAGGCGGAGG
>DVKN01000037.1 GCA_018716005.1 Candidatus Scatomorpha stercoravium | reverse complement strand
GCAAGCCCGTTAACGACAACCTGATGGAGCTCCTCGTCATGATCGACGCCATGCGCCGTGCTTCCGCCGGGCGCATCACCGCCGTCATGCCCTATTTCGGCTACGCGCGGCAGGACCGCAAGGCCAAGAGCCGCGACCCCATCTCCGCCAAGCTCGTGGCGAACCTCATCACCGAGGCCGGCGCCGACCGCGTGCTCACCATGGACCTGCACGCGGCCCAGATACAGGGCTTCTTCGACATTCCCGTGGACAACCTGTTCGGCGCCCCCATCCTCGCCAACTACTACCTCGACCGCTTCGGCCGCGGCAACGACGACTTTATCGTCGTCTCGCCCGACGTCGGCTCCGTGGCCCGCGCGCGCACCTTCGCGCAGAAGCTCGACCTCGGCCTCGCCATCGTTGACAAGCGCCGCCAGAAGGCCAACGTCAGCGAGGTCATGAACATCATCGGCGACGTCTCGGGCAAGAACGTCATCCTGCTCGACGACATGGTCGACACCGCCGGCAGCCTCTGCCACGCCGCCGAGGCCCTCGCCGACGTGGGCGGCGCGAAGGAGATATACGCCTGCGCCAGCCACGGCGTGCTCTCCGGCCCGGCCCTCGAGCGCATCAACAAGAGCCCGATAAAGGAGCTCGTGCTGCTCGACACCATACCCTATCCGTCCGAGCGCGGCGAGTGCGATAAGATTAAGTACCTCTCCGTGGCCCCGATTTTCGCCGAGGCCATAGAGCGCATCTACGAGGAAGTCTCCATTTCCTCGCTCTTCGACTGATATGTTCTTCAAAAAGAGCTCCGGGGTGGAGTGGATTATCGCCTTCCTCGGCAACCCGGGGCGCGAGTACGAGCACACGCGCCACAACGCCGGCTTCATGTGCGGCGAGGCGATGGAGAAGCTCCTGGGCGTCAGCATGACCCGGCTCAGGCACCGGGCGCTCACCGCGCGGGCCGACATAGCCGGGCAGGGCGTCCTCCTCATGGAGCCGCAGACCTATATGAACCTCTCCGGCGAGAGCGTCGGCGAGGCGGCCCGCTTCTACAAGGTCCCGCCCGAGCATATAATAGTCGTCTCCGACGAGATGGCCCTGCCTCCCGGCAGCGTGCGCATCCGCGCCGGCGGCAGCGCGGGAGGGCACAACGGGCTCAAGAGCATAATCGCCCACCTGGGCACCGACCAGTTCCCGAGGATACGCCTCGGCATAGGCGAGCCGGAGCACACCGGCGTCGACTGGGTGCTGGGCAAATTCCAGGGGCCGGACGCCGAGGCCATGGCGAAGGCCTGCGAGAGCGCCGCGAAGGCGGCCGTTTGCTATATAAGCGAGGGCCCGGACAGGGCCATGAGCAAATACAACAGAAAATCCTAGGGCACAAGCCGCATATAATAATGCGGCCGCAGAATACCGTCAGGGGGGAATAGTGTGAACAGAAAATGCATCGCGATGCTCCTCGCGGGCGGGCAGGGCTCCCGTCTGTACGCGCTCACGAAGGACGTCGCAAAACCCAGCGTTCCCTTTGGTGGGAAGTACCGCATAATCGACTTCCCGCTCTCGAACTGCGCGAACTCCGGCATAGACGTTGTCGGCGTGCTCACGCAGTACAAGCCCTTGCAGCTCAACAGCTACATAGGCAGCGGCCAGGCCTACGACCTCGACAGCTCCGACGGCGGCGTGTTTATCCTCCCGCCCTACCAGAGCGCGGGCGAGAAGGGCTCCTGGTTCTCCGGCACCGCCAACGCCATCTACCAGAACATCGCCTTTATCGAGAACTATGACCCCGAGAACGTGCTCATACTCTCCGGCGACCACATCTACAAGATGGACTACTCCGATATGCTCCGCGAGCACGTGCAGAACAACGCCGCCTGCACCATCGCCGTGAAGCAGGTCTCCATGGAGGAGGCCACCCGCTTCGGCATCCTCTCCTGCGGGGAGGACGGCTTCATCAACGAGTTCGAGGAGAAGCCCAAGCACCCGAAGAGCGACCTCGCGAGCATGGGCATCTACATCTTCAACTGGAAGAAGCTCCGCGAGTACCTCATCGCCGACGAGAACGACCCGAACTCCTCCAAGGACTTCGGCAAGAACATCATCCCCAATATGCTCGCCGCGGGCGAGAAGCTATGGCCCTACAAGTTCGACGGCTACTGGCGCGACGTGGGCACCATCGTCAGCCTCTGGGACGCCAACATGGATATGCTCGGCACGACGCTCATGGATCTCTTCGACGCCTCCTGGCCGATACGCTCCAAGAGCCCGATCCGCCCGCCGCACTACGCCGGGCCCGACAGCAAGATTATCCACTCCATCGTCACCGAGGGCTGCGAGATATACGGCGAGGTGGACGGCAGCGTCCTCTCCAGCAGCGTCTATGTCGGCCGCGGCGCGCAGGTCAGCTACTCCATCCTGATGCCGGGCGCCCGGGTCGAGGACGGCGCGGTCGTCAAATACGCCATCGTGGGCGAGAACACCAAGGTGCGCGCCGGCGCGCGCGTGGGCACCGACCCGGACGGCAGCGCCGACTGGAACGTCGCCACCTGCGGGCCCAACATAGAGATAGGCGCGGGCGCCGTGGTCAAGGCGGGAGCCATGATCTATGACAGCGTCGCCGCCGGAGAAGGGAGCGATGCGTAATGATAAACCTCCACGGATTGATTCTGGCCGACCGCTCCAGCCGTGATCTCCGCGAGCTGGTCATGGTCCGCACGAGCTCTTCGCTGCCCTTCGCGGGCCGCTACAGGCTCATAGACTTCGCCCTGAGCAACCTTCAGAACGCCGGCGTGCGCGACGTGGGCGTCGTCATGCAGCGCAACTATTCCTCCCTCCTCGACCATATCGGCTCCGGCAAGGAGTGGGATATGTCCCGCAAGCGCGGCGGCCTCAAGCTGCTGCCCCCCTTCACCGGCTCCGGCGAGTACGAGGGCATAATCGACGCGCTCGAGAACGTGCGCGGCTACATCGAGGACATCAAGCAGGACTACGTCGCCCTCATGCGCGGCAGCCTCGCCGCGAGCGTGGACCTCGCCGACGTCATGTATAAGCACGTGAAGTCTGGCGCGGACGTCACCGCCGTCTGCACGAATTACACCCCCGAGGGCGAGCACCACCGCTTCATCGTGGGCGAGGACGGCTTCGCGAAGGAGATAATGCTCCGCCGCGTCGGCCCCGGCGAGGGCGTCGCGACGCTCGAGATTTACGTCATGAGCAAGGAGACCCTCCTCGGCATTATCGACCGCTGCGACAACGCCCTCAACCACAAGTTCCACCGCGACGGCCTCGGCGGGCTCCTCGCCGCGGGCGGCAGGATAAACGTCTATATGCACGAGGGCTACGTGGCCGGGGTGCACAGCGTCAACGGCTATTTCGCGGCCAACATGGATATGCTCGACCGCCAGAAGCGCTCCGAGCTCTTCCCCGAGAGCCGCCCCGTGCGCACCAAGGGCCGCAGCGACGTCTCCACCTACTACAGCGAGGACGCCGTCAGCCGCAACAGCCTCGTCGCCGACGGCTGCATGATAGAGGGCACGGTCGAGAACTCCGTCATCTTCCGCGGCGTCCGCGTCGAGCGCGGCGCGGTCGTGAGGAACTGCATCATCATGCAGGACACCGTCATCGAGGCCGGCGCGAGCCTCAGCTACATCATCGCCGACAAGGACTGCGAGGTCTCGAAGGACGTCACTCTCGCCGGCTCGCCGAAGCTCCCGTTGGTACTTCCCAAGGGCAGCAAAGTGTGATATAATATTGGGCGCGGTTTTCCGCACCCGCAAATGCAAGCAGACCGGGCGGGTCGATAAGCGCTCGCCCGGATTTTATTTCGCCGTCCGCGGGAACGTTCCCGCGGGCGCAGGAGGTAAGCATGACAACAGGACAGATTTCCAGGGATGAGATGCACGGCGCGCTCGAGGATAAGCTTTGCAGCTACTTCGGCGTGACCGGCAGGGAGGCCACCGACGAGCAGGTATTCCAGGCCTCGGCCATGGTCATACGCGAGATCATGAGCCGGCTCCTGGCCGCCGAGAAGGCGGAAACGCCCGATAAAGAGGTCCACTACCTCTCCATGGAGTTCCTCATGGGCCGCAGCCTGATGAAGAACGCCTTCAACCTCGGCGTCGCGAACGCGCTCATCGGCGCGCTCGAGGACATGGGCCGCGACGCCTCCGACATCTTTGAGCTCGAGCCCGACGCGGGCCTCGGCAACGGCGGCCTGGGCCGCCTCGCCGCCTGCTATATGGACAGCATGGCCACTGAGGGCATCGAGGCCACCGGCTACACCCTGTGCTACGAGCTCGGCATGTTCCGCCAGAGGATAGTCGACGGCCGCCAGACCGAGGTCGCCGACAACTGGAAGAGCGCCGCCGAGAGCTGGCTCATCCCCCGCTATGAGGACTCGGTCGAGATTCGCTTCGGCGGCCGCGTCGAGGAGCACTGGGACTACTTCGGCAACTGCCACGCCGAGCTCAAGGACTACGATTCCGTCCTCGCCGTCCCGCGCGATATGCTCATCGCCGGCTTCGGCGGCGGCAAGGTCAACACCCTGCGCCTCTGGGAGGCCCACAGCCCCAACAGCCTCGATATGTACCGCTTCTCCGAGGGCGAGTACGTGAAGAGCATGGAGCAGCGCACCCTGGCCGAGGTCATCACCAAGGTGCTCTACCCCGCCGACGACCACATGGAAGGCAAGACCCTGCGCCTCAAGCAGCAGTACTTCTTCGTCTCCGCCACCGCGCAGAACATCGTCCGCGACCATCGCCGCACCTGGGGCGACGTGCGCTCCTTCGCCGAGCACCACGTTATCCAAATTAACGACACGCACCCGACCCTCATTATCCCAGAGCTCATGCGCATCTTCATGGACGAGGACGGCCTGGGCTGGGATGAGGCCTGGGACGTCGTCAGCCACTGCGTGGCCTACACGAACCACACGATAATGTCCGAGGCCCTCGAGACCTGGCCGCAGGGCCTGGTGCAGAGCCTCGTGCCGCGCGTCTTCGAGATTATCAGCGAGATAAACCGCCGCTGGCGCGCCGAGCTCGCCGCCAAGTTCAACGGCGACAACGCCAGGATTTCCCGCAACGCCGTCATTGAGGGCGGCAAGGTCCACATGGCCAATATGTGCCTCGCGGCCTGCTACATGATAAACGGCGTCAGCAAGCTCCACGGCGACATCCTCAGGAACGACCTCTTCCGCGACATCTGCGAGTTCGAGCCGGAGAAGTTCACCTACGTCACGAACGGCATCGACCACCGCCGCTGGCTCAGCCAGTGCAACCCGAGGCTCGACAGCCTCGTGCGCGAGCTCATAGGCACCGGCTACCTCAAGCACCCCGAGGAGCTCATCAAGCTCCGCAAGTTCGAGACGGATAAGGAAGTCCTCATGCGCCTGCGCGAGATAAAGGGCTTCAACAAGCAGTACCTCGCCGAGTACGCGAAGAAGACCCAGGGCTTCGAGATGAACACCGACGCCGTCTTCGACGTCCAGGTCAAGCGCCTGCACGAGTACAAGCGCCAGCTCATGTGCGCCATGCTCATAGCCCACCTCCAGGACCGCCTGCGCGACAACCCGAACATGGACTTCGTGCCCCGCACCTTCATCTTCGGCGCCAAGGCCGCCGCGAGCTACAAGGCCGCGAAGCGCATAATCGAGCTCATCAACTCCCTCTCCGCAGACATCAACGCCGACCCGGCCTGCAAGGGCAAGCTGCAGGTGTTCTTCCTCGAGAACTACCGCGTCTCCGTGGCCGAGAAGCTGATGCCCGCCGCCGAGGTGAGCGAGCAGATTTCCACCGCCGGCAAGGAGGCCAGCGGCACCGGCAACATGAAGCTCATGATGAACGGCGCCGTCACGATAGGCACGCTCGACGGCGCGAACGTCGAGATGTACGAGCGCCTGGGCGACGACAATATGTTCCTCTTCGGCCTGCACACCGACGAGGTCGAGAACCTGCGCCGCAGCGGCTACAACCCGCAGCACTACGTGAACAGCGACCCGCGCCTCAAGCGCGTGCTCGACCGCTTCAACAACGGCCTCGCCGACGGCAAGAGCTACGCCGACCTCGTGAGCAGCCTGCTCTACGGCGGCGACCAGTATATGCTCCTGGCCGACTTCGCGAGCTACGTCGACTGCCACGACCGCCTCTACGCCAAGATTAGCGACAAGGGCGAGTTCGCCCGGATGAGCCTCGTCAACATCGCCGAGAGCGGCATCTTCGCCGCCGACCGCGCGATAAGCGAGTACGCCGAGAAAATCTGGCGCATATAACGCCCGATATAACAGCAAAGGGAGAGGCTTCGGCCTCTCCCTTTCAGCGTGAATAAAAAGCGGCCCGCCGTAACGCTTCAACGGCGGGCCGTATTATTTCGCCGGGCCTCAGCGGCTGCGGCGGCGGGTGCGATGGTCGGCGTACATCTTGTTGTCGGCCATGCGGCTGTCGGACTCCTGCATGAAGTGCTTGAGCTTATCCTCGAAGCTGGCGTCGCCCGTGGGGCCGTTGGCGCGGGGCATGGGCTGGCGGTAGCCGCCGTAGCCGCCGTTCGCGCGCGGCTGGGCGCCGTAGGGGCGCTGGGGACGGCTCTGGCGCTGCGGCTCATCCGGCGCCTCGGCCTTCTTGATGGAGAGGTTGATTTTCCCGTCGTCGGCGATGCCTATAATCTTGACCTTGACGGTCTGGCCGTCCTGGACGAAGTCGTGGACGTCGTTGACGAAGGTGTTCGCGATCTCCGAGATGTGTACGAGCCCGCTCTTCCCGTCGGGCAGGGCCACGAAAGCCCCGAATTTGGTAATGCCGGTAACCTTGCCTTCAAGTACCGTTCCCACCTGCAGCTGCATTAGTGTCCTTATCCCCCTGTGTGCTTTTCTGTGTTGCTGTGGTCCGTCCCGTCCGGGTACGTGAGTCCCAGCCTGTCCCGGGCGAGGTCTTCGATGGCTGCGTCCTTTTGAGAGCGGCCGCGCCGCAGCGCCTCCGTAAGCTCTGCGTTGGCTTCCTCCAGCTGTGCGAGCTCGGTGCGCAGCGCGTCATTCATGAGGCTGCTTCTCTCTTTTTCCGCGCCGGCGGCGGCCAGGCCCGCCAGTGCGTATGCCGCCAGAGCGGCCGCTGTCAGAAGGGTAATAATACCTGCCCTCCCGCGCTTCACGGCTTGCGCTCCCTTCGATTTTTCCGGCGCGGGGACCGCCCCGCCGGACATGCATTATTTTAAACCCTTGGGCGGCTTTTGAAAAGATACAATTTTCAAATTTTTTGATTTTCTTGATATTGAACAGTAAAGCCCCCATCATTTTTCGCATCTTGCCCATACATTTCACAATAAGCTTTACGTAAGTCTCGGCTAATGCGCTGATTGGGCTCGAAAATGTGAGCGAGTAGAGCCCCCATCCGGCCGCGGAGGCGGCGAGGAGCGCCGCGCGCTGGCGTCCGCCGGCGAGGCCCATGGCGAAGACGAAGAGCGCCGCGGCCGCCGCGAGGCACCAGAGGACGTCCCAGAGCCCCCGGAGCGCGGCGGAGCGGCTCGCCCGGCGCAGCGCGCGGTTGAAGTCCCAGAGGACGCCCAGCGCCGCGCCGAGGGCCAGGGCCCAGAGCAGCGAGGCCGCCTCGGCGGCGAGGCCGGGGCCCATTCAGCCGAACAGGCGGCTCCAGAAGCCGCCGCCGGCGTCGCGCTCGGAATATGTGAGCTCGCTCACCAGCCCCTCGACGGCGAGCTCCCCCGTCTCCAGGCTGAGGCGGCCGACGTGCAGCCCCGAGCCGCCCACGGCGAGCTCGCCGAGCGTCGTGCGCATCACAATGCGCTCCTCGTCGAAGCTCAGCACCTCCTCCACGCCGCTTATGCAGAGCTTCGCCCTGTCCGTGAGCGTGATGTTCTGCGGCCGCTGCGGCGGCCTGTTCTTGGCGTTGACGGCTTCCGCGCCCATGCTCATGCCCCCTTTGGCTATAGCCTATGCCCGTCCGGCGGGAAAAATCGCGCGAGGCGGGGGAGCTTTCGTCGAAGGCCTTGACGTGGGCCATGGATGTGTTATGTTAACGGGTGAGGTGATAATTATGCGTATTCGAAAGACGGCGGCCATCGTCCTCGGCGCGGCGGCCTTCCTCCTGGCCTGGCTGCGGCCGATGTGCGCGGTGAGCGTGGACGGGACGCGGCTCCTGGGCGAGTGGCGGCTCTCGGACGTCGAGGCTGCGAGGGCGGAGGCCCTGGCGGCGGCGGAGGAGATAGCGCGCGGCGAGACGCGGCTGCCGGAGCTGGAGTACGATACGCGCTGGCGCTTCGCGGCCTCCGGGCGCGAGAGGAGCGAGCTCACGCGGGCCATACTGGGCGAGGCGGAGGGCGTCGCGCGGGTGTGGGAGGTGAGCGTGGACGGCGAGGCGATAGGCCTTGCCGCCGACCGGAGCGCCCTCGGCGAGGTGCTCATGGCCGCGATAGCGGAGGCCGCGCCCCCGGACAGCCTGCGCGCGGGCTTTTCGAGCGAGATTGCCCTGCGCGAGCTGTATGTGCCCGAGGGTGCGGCCACGGATTTGATGGAGCTGTCGGCGATGATACGCTCGCTGGTGCGGGTGACCTGGGTCAGCAGCTCCTTATGAGCCGGAGGTAGAATTCGGCGCAGCGGACGGCCTTCCAGGTCGGGATGCGCTCGTTGACGCCGTGTATCGAGCCGCGCTCCTCCTTCGAGAGCTCGAGCGGGCAGAAGCGGTAGACGTTGCGGCTTATGCGGTCGTAGTGCCGCGAGTCGCTGGCCGCGAGCATGAGGTAGGGGCTGACGACGGCCTTCGGCCAGGTGCTCTTCACGGCGGCGGTGAGCCTCTCCCAGGCCTCGCCCTCGGTCTCCGAGTACTTGCTCGGCTCGGCGGCGTAGAGACGGCGGACGGTGAGCGAGGGGTCGGCGACGGTGGCGCGGACGCGCGCCTCGGCCTCGTCGCAGCTCTCGCCGTTCATGACGCGCAGGTTGAAGCCGACGCCGGCGCGGGCGGGCAGGACGTTGTTGGCGTCGGAGCCCTTCATCTGCGTGGCGGCGCAGGTGGTGCGCATGAGGGCGTTGAGCTCGCCGCCGCTCTTCCGGCAGACGAGGTCGAGCACGGGCCCGAATACGCCGAGGTTGGCGAGCACGAGGCGCATGGGGAAGCTCGCGTGGCGGCCGAGGGTGTCGAGCATCTTCTCCACCGGCGGCGTGAGCGTGAAGGGCGCGGGACGGGCCTCTATGCGGCAGACGGCGGCGGCGAGGCGGCCGACTATGGTGTGCGGCGGAGGGGAGGAGGCGTGGCCGCCGCCGCTCTCGGCCTCGACGGCGAGGCGCAGCTGGCCCTTCTCCGCGACGCCTATCAGCGCGCAGGGGGCGGCGACGCCCGGGAAGGCCCCGGTCACTACCGCGCCGCCCTCGTCGAGCACCAGGGCGGGGCGCACGCCGCGATCGGCGAGCGCCGTGACTATGTCGCCCGCGCTGGGCCCGGCGGGCTCCTCCTCGCCGGAGAAGGCGAGATAGATGTCGTTTTCGGGCACGAAGCCCTCGCCTATGAGCTGCTCGGCGGCCTCCATGACGGCGCAGAGCGTGACCTTCGTGTCCAGCGCGCCGCGGCCCCAGATTATCCCGTCCCGGAGGACGCCCTCGAAGGGCGGCTCGTCCCAGCCCTCGCCGTCCGCGGGGACGACGTCGTAATGCGCCATGAGGACGGTGGGCCTTTCACTTGACCTGCCGCGCCAGGTATAGAGCACGCCGCAGCGGCCTATGCGCTCGGGATGGCAGCTCTCCGCGAGGCGGGGATAGCGCTCGAGGAGGTAGGCGCGGAATTTATCGAACTCGGCGGCGTCCTCGAGCGAGGGGTCGGCGTCGGAGACGGTGCGGCAGCGTATCATCTCGCGCAGGCTCTCGACCACGCGGTCGTAGTCTGCATGGACCTCCTCCGGGTCCGCGCGCAGCTCGGGCGCGGGGCGGAATTTCAGCGCGCGGACGGTCATGACGCCGGCGCCGGCCGCGGCAGCGGCCCCGGCAGCGCCGAGGGCGAATTTCGTGAGCTTCTTCATCAGACCAGACCTTTCTTATAGAGTATGCGCGCCGCGACTATGGCGATTACGGCGCCGACGGGCACCAGCACGCCCACGCTGTCCGCGAGGACGGGCACGCAGACGAAGAGGACGACCATGAATATGAGCGGGGCCATGGCGACCTTCCAGTTCTTCGAGACGTAGACCACGGCCAGAGGCCCGAAGAGGGCGGGCAGGATATTGTCGAAGGCCGGCTGCAGGGCCGGGGACTCTATGAAGCCGCGTATGGAGCTCAGCGCGAGCACGCCTATGGCTATTATCGCCGTGGTGACGAGGCTCGATACGCCTATCGCAATCGTGGAGATAAGCTCGCCCTCCTCGGTGCCGGGCTCCACGCCGCTCGCCTGCATGGCGTTGAGCGCGCAGGGGACCTTCAGGCTCGTGAGGTTGCCGGTGAGGAAGCCGAGATAGCTGCCGCCGGTGCCGAGCATGGGCACATAGGTCAGCACCTCTATGGTGCCGACGGTCCAGTATATGGGCGCGACGCCGAGCAGGCCGCGCAGCAGGTCGGTAATGGGCGGCCAGGCGTCGTAGACTATGCATATCGTGGCCGGGACGGCCAGGAGCAGCAGCGAGCCGGTGAGCATCCACCAGCGGCCGACATAGTGCTCATAGTCGCGGAAATCCGCGTATTTCTGTGCTCTTCTCATGTCTCCGCCTCCTCAGCCCGCTATCATGTTCACGAGGTTCGTAATGGGTATGCTCAGCGCCATGCCGCCCAGCATGGAGATGGGCAGGGCGTAGTCCTCCATCCACTTCCAGTGCAGCACCTTCACGAACACGGCGCAGACGCACATGATGAGGGCGGAGGCTATCATGACGAAGCAGGGTATCCAGCCGCGCAGGCCCTCGCTGACGGTGGCGAAAATCATGCCGAGGAAGGCGCTTATCATGCCGAGGAAGAGCGCCGTCATGAAGAGGGAGCCCCACTTCTCGTCCTTCTGGCGAATGCGCATGACGCCGTTCTCTATCTTCTTGCCTATGGTAGGCACGAGCACGGGGCCGGGGATGATGCCGAGGGTCATGACCCAGGCTATCGCCGCGAAGGTGACGGGGTCGGTTATGAGCGTGGAGAGGTCGGTGCCCATGGCGCTCGCCGCGCTCGCCGCCGCGGGCGTCTCATAGGTGAGCGCGCCTATGACCGAGAGGCGCAGCCAGGGCAGCGGGAAGCCCAGCGCGCGCGAGAGCGCTATGACGCCGAGCAGTATGCTCACCGCCGGGGCAATCGTGAAGATGGCCGACGAGACGGCGACGCGGCGCAGCATCTTGGGGTCCATGCCGAGCTTGCGCGCCCGCCGCCAGGCCAGCACGATAAAGCGGATGCTCATGGCGCAGACGAAGGCTATGACGATGGCCGTCATGCCGTACATCAGCGCCCCGTTGGGGTCAAACATAAATAACACCTCTGTCTATGGAGTGAGACAAGTTTATCACAAAGCTCTGCCCGTGACAACATAAATCGCCGCGCCGGGGGTTCCGGCGCGGCGCGGCTCAGTAGAGCTCCGGGCGGTTGGTATAGCAGAAGTAGACGCTGCCGTAGACGCTGTCGGTGAGCTCGAGGGCGACTCCGCCGCCCTGCCTGCCGCCCGACTGGAAGACGACGCTGGGGTCGTTGAGCACCCTCTCGCCGCGGAGCAGGCGCAGCGCGGCCTCCAGGCAGGAGCGCAAGGGTATAAGCGAGGCGAACCAGTCCCTGTCGGCCGCCGAATACTGCCCGGGCTGGAAGACGACCTCCTCGAGCGTGTCCGGGAACTCCGGGCTCGCGACGCGGTTGAGCACGACCTCGCCCACGGCGAGCCGCCATTCGTCGGGGAGCCAGGCGCTGCCCGCCTCGGTGTGTATGACCTGGGCGAGCAGGACGAGGTCGTCGTAGGCTATGTAAGGCTCGTCGAGAGCGAGAGCGTCGATTTTCGCGCCGCGCAGCCGCTCATAGAGCAGCCCGCGCTCGCGCTCGCCGGCGAGGGCGCAGTCTATCATGCGCTCGCCGTAGTCCGTATCCCATACCGCCGCGGCCGGCGCGGCCAGCGAGACGGCCAGCGATATCCCCGCGACAAACGAAGCCGCTTTTCTCATAGGACAGCCCTCCTTTCAAAAGGCCGGGACATTATAGCGCGCCCGGTGCGCGAAAAGGGCCGAAGCGCGCCGCCCGGCCGGGGTGGGAAATTCGCGCGGGCGCTGAAACCCGGGGGCTTGCGCCGCCGTATATAATAGTGAAAGCAGCTGCATTACGCCCGGAAGGAGGCGGTGGGATGGATGAACGGACGGCCCTCGAGGCCATGGCGGCCGGGGACGAGACGGCCCTCGGCTGGTTCATTGGGCGCTACGCGGCCTATGCCGCGACGATAATCAACAATATGCTCCTGCCCCGCCTCAGCGAGGCGGACGCCGAGGAGGCGCTCGCGGACGTGTTCGTGTCGCTGTGGCGCAGCGCGGCGCGGATAAGGCCCGAAGGGGTGCGGACGTACATAGCCGCCATCGCCCGCAACCGCGCCCTCGACGCGCTCAGGGCGCACAGGCTCACGCTCCCGCTCGAGGACGACATACTGTCCCTGCCCACGCCCGGGCCGGACGAGGCGGTAATGGAGCGCGAGCTCATAGAGCGCGCCGCCGCCGCGGTGGACGCCATGCCGGAGCCCGACAGGGGCATCTTCCTGAGGCGGTATTATTACGGGCGCAGCGTCGCGGAGATAGCCGCCGCGCTCGATATGAACGTGAACACGGTCAAGACCCGGCTCCGCCGCGGGCGCGAAAGGCTGCGCGCGGAGCTCATGAAAGGGGATGAGTGAATGGACCTGAGGATTTCCGAACTTATCGCCGCCGCCTGCCCGGACAATCTGCCCGACGCCGCGAGCCCGGACGAGGCGAGGCTGCGCGCCCTGGTGAGCGCGAAACTGCATGGGGATGCAAAGCCCCGCCGCGCGCGGCGCATAGGCCGCACGGCGCTCATGGCCGCGGCGCTGGCCGCGCTGCTCGCCGGCGGCGCGCTCGCCGCCGTGAACGGCGGCTTCGACTGGCTGCGCGGGACGGTCGCGCCGGAATTCATCGACGACGTCGAGCCCGTGGAGCAGAGCGTGAGCTCGGAGGGCATAGAGCTCGCCGTAATAGCCGCGCAGCGCTTCGGCGATCAGGCGGTGTACTACGTGTCGCTGCGCGATACGGCCGGCCTCGGCCGCGTGCAGCCGGATGTGATATGGCATCCAATCTTCGCCGGGGTCTCGACGAAGTCGGAGCTCATCTATTTCGACGAGGCGGCCGCCGCCGCAGTCTACGAGGTGCGCGCGGACGGCGTCGGGGACGAGGGGGACGCCGCGCCGCTGAGGATGGAGCGCTTCTATTACGGCGCCGCCGAGATAGACGCCGCCGCGGACATAGACCTCGCCGCCGTGCCGGAGGTAAGCGGCGAGGAGGTCGACGCGCTGATGCACGACATGGACGCGCAGCCGCTCTGCGCCATACCGGGCACGTCCGCCGGAGTTATCGCCGCCGTATACTGCGAGGGCGAGCTGGTGGTAATCATCGACGAGCCGCCCGGCGGCACATACAGCCAGATACACGCGGAGCTCGTCACGCCGGAGGGCGAGCGGCTGACGATGGTCAGCGGCTCGAGCATTGAGAGCGATATATACCGGCGCGAGCGCGAGAACATCGCCGTTGACCGCGATGCCCTCGCCGGGAGCGCGCTGCGCTTCAGCGGGACGAAGTACTCCGTCCTCGAGGGCGAATGGGAGATATCGGTCGACTTCGGCGAGGCTGAGGGCGTCCTCGAGCGCGCTCTGGATATAGACGCGGGCGGGGAGCTGCTGGAGGACTGCGCCGTCACAGTCAGCCCCCTCGGCGTGAGCCTCTCCGCGCCCGGCTTCGACCCGGGCGCCCCGCACGAGCGCATGGACATCGCGAGCCTGAAGGTCATACTCACCACCGCAGACGGCGAAAAGGACATGTCCCAGCGCTGCTCCGTCCTCTATACCAACGGCCGCGCCAGAGTCTGCTGGCCCTCCAACGAAGCCCTCGACATATCCCAAGTAAAATCCCTCCGCCTAGGCGAAACAGTGATAAGGTTTTGAGCCCGCGCGCCGCGAGCATTCCCCCGCAATACCGCTCAAGGGCCAAATCCTGCTTGCGTTTTTGGGGGGTGGTGGGGTAGTATATAGGAAACGCAACCGGTGGGCGCGGGGATGACGCCTTTGGTTGCTGGACTTTTACGGGCCGGGCGGATATACTGGCGGCGGAGGCGGAGATATGCTTGCTGAACGAATTTACAGTCTGAGGAAGGAGCGCGGCCTCTCGCAGGAGCGGCTGGCCGAGGCGGTCGGCGTCTCGCGGCAGACCGTCAGCAAATGGGAGCGCGGCGCGGCGGAGCCGGAGCTCGAAAAGCTGCGCGCGCTCGCGGAGGTTTTCGGCGTCTCGCTCGACTCGCTGGCGGGCGGCGCGGAGGACGCCCCCGCGGCCCGAGGCGCGCCCAAATCCCCGCGGCTCGGCCCCGCGCTTTGCCTCATAGGCGCGGCGGCGATGCTCGTGCTCGGCGCGGTGCTGATTTTCGCGCCCGAGCGGGCCGGGGAGCTCAACGCGGCCTCGGCGGTGACTATAAGCGGCAGCGGCATCGCGCTCATGCTCTGCGCCGCGGTCATGGGCATAGGTCTCTGGCTCACTCTGAGGAAAAAGTGAGGTATCCCGCATGAAACGCCGTCTGTCCCTGGTTTTCGCCGCGGCCGCCGTGCTGCTTTTCGGCGCGATGTGCGCCGTCACGGCCTACAATTACGCCGCGCTCGAGTTCTGCGTCGGGTGCAGCGCCCCCGCGAGCACGGCCTTCCTGCTCGCAATCCCCTACGCGCTGGGGATAATAATCTGCGCCGCCGCAGCCGTCGTGCTTTGGAAAAGAGGATAAAGAATGGCAAAGCCGCCGGCGGGGATGCGCCGGCGGCTTCGCGCAAGACAGGGCAGGGTGAATTATCGATAGAGTTAGTCTACTACAATTACTCCGCTTACACATCTACTTTTACAACCACGAGCGCATCCAAACGAAAACAGGAGTGGCGCCGCTGACGCTGCGCCACTCCGCTTAAAACTTCATATTTTCCTGCACACGGGCTTTTTTGTGCTGTCTGTATATTCATGACACTTGCGGGGCTGCACTTGTCATATCCTCTCTCATCCGGACTTTTACCGTCGGTAACGGAATTGCACCGTTTCGGCTGCTTTTGCAGTTCGCAGACTGTCACTGCCGGTCAGGGATTCCACCTTGCACCGAAGATATTTGGGATATTTTCTTTACAGGTCGTACTCCTGCGGCGGGTTGCCGGAGAAGTCAGCGATCATGGCATGGGCGTCCTTCAGATAGAACACCTCGAAAATGGGGTTGGCAGCTTCGCCGTACTGTCCCTTGACGATGGGGTTCTGGATGCACATCTCCTTGGCCGCCATATTGTTCTCAAATACGGCTTCACCGTTCAGTCGAATCCACGCATAAGCGGGGCTGGAAACGGAAACTTCAATGTTGGGGTTCTGCTGCATATCCTTGTAGACATCCTTGGTGTTGTTGGTGCAGAACCACAGCTTGCCGTCCATCTCACCGGCAAACATGAAGGGGCGGCACTTGGCCTTGCCGTCACGGCCTACGGTAGCGAGATACTGCACGGGATTTTAAGAAGAAAAAAAACAACCTACCCTCCCATAGGCAAGCCGCTCGACTTACCCGGGGGAGGGTGTTGTTATGTAAGCGCAGGTTGTTATTATCTTTAACTTGGGGAAACTCCCGTCTCCCATCCGGAGACGGCCTGTCGGGACACGTTCAGTTTCTCGGCCAGGCCGGCCTGCGTCAGATGTTTTTCTTTGCGCAGCTTAATCAGCTTATCATGCAGTTCCATATCTCTTCACCTCAAATTATATCGCTGACGCCGTGTATTTTAAACCAAGTGCGCTTTACATTTGGGCAAGCAGCGCTTGCTTTTTCTTTTTTGCGCCTCTCCCCTGCCCCGTGCTCAGGCCTTACCCCAGCCGTCGAGGGGGAGGCGCTGCATTGCGCCGAAGACCTTGTCCTTTATGTCCGGGTAGTCGGCCTGGAGGCGCTTTATGAGGCCCTTTATCTCCTCGCGCTTGCTCTCCTGGTCCTCCGGGCAGGTGGTCGGGACGAGCGGGAGGCCCTCATCGCGCACGAAGGACGCTATCGTCCCCTCGCCGAGGTAGAGCATGGGCCGTATCTGCCAGACGCCGGCGCGGGACATCCAGGTCGCGGGCTTGAAGCAGCTTATCTGGCCGGTGAAGAGCAGGTTCATGAGCAGCGTCTCGACCGCATCGTCAAAGTGGTGGCCGAGGGCGAGCTTATTGCAGCCGCGGGCCGTTATGGCGTCGTTGAGCGCGCCGCGGCGCAGCTTCGAGCAGAGCGAGCAGGGGTTCTCCTCCCGCCTGACGTCGAAGACTATCTCGCGGATATCGCTCTTAATTATGGTATAGGGCACCTCGTGCGCCGCACACCACTCCGCGACGGGCGCGAAATCCATGCCGGGGAAGCCCATGTCTATCGTCACCGCCTCCAGCTCGAAGCGCGAGGGATGATAGCGCCTGAGCTGGGCGAGCGAGGCGAGGAGGGCCATCGAATCCTTGCCCCCGGAGACGCCGACGGCCACTCGGTCGCCCGCGGCGAGCATATTGTAGTCGTCCGCACAGCGGCGGACATAGCCGGTAAAGCGGTTCAAATCCATATAAATCACCCGAAAAATTAAAAATCGAAACTTAGCATACGCGAGTATACGCGAGAAAAACGGAGCATAATCGAGATACCATAGGCGAAATCAAATTCGCTGTTGACATTCCGCCGCGCCGGTGGTATAAATTTAGAGCGCGTTAAGCGTATTTTACGTTGGCGCGAGGCGTTTGTCAAAGTATTTATCTTATATAACTGGAGGCCAGGAAATGTCCACTACCATGCTTAAGAAGGACGATATCGTCCGCAAGTGGTATGTCATCGACGCTGCCGGCAAGCCCCTGGGCAAGACCGCCGCTCTCGCGGCCGACCTGCTCCGCGGCAAGCTCAAGGTCGACTACACCCCGCACGTCGACTGCGGCGACTATGTCATCGTCATCAATGCCGAGAAGGCTGTCCTCACCGGCAAGAAGCTCGAGCAGAAGTACTACCGCACTCACTCCGGCTACCCCGGCGGCCTGCACGAGACCCGCTATGACCGTCTCATGAAGCAGCGTCCCGAGCTCGCCATGAAGCTCGCCGTCCGCGGCATGCTTCAGAAGAACACCATCGGCGGCTGGCAGCTCACCCGCCTGCGCGTGTTCCGCGGCGCGGAGCACACCCACGCGGCCCAGAAGCCCGAAGTCTACGACCGCTAAGGGAGGTAAAGTATAATGGCTACCTATAAGAGCAAGAAGGCTTATATGTACGGCACCGGCCGCAGGAAGTCCTCCGTCGCCCGCGTGCATCTCTTCCCGGGCGGCACCGGCTCCATCACCGTCAACGGCCGCGACATCGACGATTACTTCGGTCTCGAGACCCTGAAGCTCAT
>DVKN01000036.1 GCA_018716005.1 Candidatus Scatomorpha stercoravium | reverse complement strand
AGGTTGACGTCCGAGCGCATGAGGATGCAGAGCCTGAGGCGGCTCTGCTCGCCGCCGGAGAGCGTGCCGACGGCCTTGAGCGCGTCCTCGCCCGTGAAGCCGAAGGCCCCGAGCCGGTCGCGCGCCTCCTGCATCTCGCAATGGCACTCGTCTATGACCGTGTCGGCGGCGGAGAGCGAGGGGTCGCGGAAGGTGACTATCTGCGGGAGGTAGGCCGCCTTCACGGCCGGGCCGAGGCGGACATAGCCCGCGTCGGGCGCCTCCTCGCCGACAATGAGCTTCACGAGCGTGCTCTTGCCCGTGCCGTTGTCGCCGGTTATGGCTATGCGCTCGCCGCCCGTCACCTTGAACTCCACGCCGGAGAAGAGCCGCTTCTCCCCGAAGCTCTTCGCGAGGCCGTCTGCGACGAGCACCTCGTCGGCGCGGAATTCGCTCGTCTTGAATGCGGCGCGGAGCTTCTTCGCCTCACGGGGCCGCTCGGTCTTCTCGAGCTTCTCCATGCGCTTTTCGATGGAAAACGCCCTCTTGTGGAGCTTGTCGTTACCCATGAAGGCCCAGAGGTGGAGCTTCGCGGCGGCCTTTTGCAGCTGCTCGAGCTTGGCCTGGTCCTTCTCGTATTTCTTCAGCTGCTCGTCGAAGCGGCGCTGCCGCTCGACGGTGTAAAAGCTGTAGTTGCCGGAGTAGAACTCCGCGCGCCCGTCGGATATCTCTATGCAGCGCTGGGCGACCGTGTCGAGGAACCAGCGGTCGTGGCTTATGGCGAGCACCGTGCCGCGGAAGTGCGTGATGTAGTCCTCGAGCCACTCCGTGGCGCGCAGGTCGAGGTGGTTCGTGGGCTCGTCCAAAAGCAGGATGTCCGTGTCCTCGAGTATGAGCCGCGCGAGGTTGACGCGGGTCTTCTCGCCGCCGGAGAGCTTCGCGAACTCCCGCGCGCGCATATCCTCGGGTATGTCGAGGCCGGCGGCGACGCGCGCCCTCTCGCGGTCCATGTCCCAGCCGCCGAGGCGGCGGAAATCGTCCGAGAGGCGGTCGTACTCGTCGAGCAGGGCGGGGCTCGAATCCTTCGCCATCAGCTCCTCGAGCTCACTTATCCGCGCGGCCATGTCGCGCAGGCGGCGGTGCGCCTCGCGCAGGACGTCCTCGGTCGTCCAGCCCTCGGGGTAGACGGGGATCTGGCTTATGAGGCCTATGCGGCGGCCCTTGTGTATGCTTATCGTGCCCTCGTCGGGGGTATATTCCCCGCAGAGCAGCTTGAAGAGCGTGGTCTTCCCGCAGCCGTTCGCGCCGAGTATGCCGACGTGCTCGCCGGCGTTTATCTCGAAGCTGAGGTCGGAGAGCACGTCGTGGCCGACCTCGAAGGATTTTTTAAGGTTTTTGACGTCTATATCTATCATAAGGCACCCTTGTATCCGAAATGTATCACGCCTCCCGCTCGGCGCGGCGGCGGGCGGTGTAGTGGTTTATATATCCGCCCAGAAGCAGGAAATAGAAGCAGTAGTAGACCCAAATCATGGCGACCATGACCGTGCCTATGACGCCGTAGGCGCCGAACTGGTTGCTGACGCCGACGTAGGCGGAGAAGATGAAGCTGAAGACGGCCCAGCTCACGGCGCAAAAGGCCGCGCCCGTCCACTGGGACCTATAGGGCAGCGTGCGCGCGGGCATACGCCAGTAGGTGAAGGAGAACACCAGCGCGAGCAGGGCGAGGACGACGATATAGCGCAGATAGCGCGTGAGGCCGAAAATCCAGTCCATGGCCCCGCCGTGGGGGAGGATGTTGTACAGAAGCTGCAAAATCTCCCCGCCGTAGACCATCACGAGCAGGCTTATGAGCAGCAGGAGGATGAAGACGACCATGTAGACGCAGGCCCTCAGGCTGAAGACGAAGAAGTCCTCGTGCCGCTCGGCGTCATAGACGCTGTCCATGCCGCGCATGAGGGCCTTCATGCTCTTGCTGGCCGACCAGACCGTCAGCAAGATGGCCACGGTCAGCGCCGCCCCGCCGCCGCGGTATATGCTGTTGACAATAGTCTCGAGTATGGTGTAGAGCTGGTCGGGGACGTAGTCGGAGATGGTGGAGAGCACCACGGCCTCGGTGAGTGGCGTATAGCGCAGCAGGCTCACCAGGAGCATCACCATGGGCACGAGCGAGACGAAGAGGTAATAGGCGCAGGCGGCCGAGAAGGTGGTTATCCGCCTCCGCCCCAGCCCGCGGGAAAAATCGTCCACCGCGTCGTATATGTCCCGCAGCAAATTGCGCACTGCCTTCACCTCCGTAATTTATTATTTTCTCACACATAAGGAGAAAAATCAAGCCGGGCCGTGTCGCGTCCCTTCAAGATAAGCAGTGATGGCCCACCCCCCATCGGTTTCACCAAACAGCGGGCATCGCTTTTTGGGGAGCAGGACTATCATTCAGAACCGGACGGCCGTCCTGCCGCTGTATGCGGCGGGGATAACAACGTGATATGATTGGATAGAAAACTTTTTAAAAATGTGTGAGATTTGAATTCAAAAGTTGTGTATACAGGTGAAAAGGCAAATAGGGAAGCGAGGTGATAACCTATGGATGATGCGCAGATCGTCCAATTATACTGGGATAGAGACGAGCAGGCCATTCGCGCCACATCTGACAAATACGGGTGCTACTGCGCCTCGATTGCTATGAACATACTGGGCAATCAGGAAGATGCTGAAGAATGTGTCAACGATACATACTTAAACGCATGGAACGCCATGCCGCCTCACAGGCCGGGCATTCTGCCCACATTCCTCGGAAAAATCACAAGAAACCTGTCGTTTAACAGGTATAAACGCAATACCGCCGGCAAACGGGGCGGCGGAGAAACGCCTGCGGTTCTGGAGGAACTTTCTGACCTGGTATCCGGCAGGGATAATGTGGAGCAGGCGTTTGACCAAAAGGAACTCACGAAAGCCATTGATACATTTTTGGATGGCCTATCGCCAAAGAAAAGGAGCATTTTTATCAGTCGATATTGGTACACCGACAGCATTTCAGAAATTGCCGTCCGGCACAATATGAGTGACGGAGCTGTATCCATGACCCTGAGCCGCATCCGCCTGAAACTGCACAACTACCTCTTAGAAAGGGGCTTTGAACTATGACGAATGAAAAACTGTATGAAGTCCTGGGCGGCATCAATGAGAAGCATATCAGCGAGGCAGGGGCATATCGCAAAGCCCGAAAGCCTCTTTGGGTAAAATGGGCAGCTATTGCAGCCTGCTTGTGCTTGATGATACCCTTAACTGCATTTGCCGTTGATATAATTCAATATAATGCAGCGGTAGATTATCTCAATTCCCTCGGCATTGCTGCCGGAGATTTAAGCGGCTATTCTCATAAGGAAATAAAAGAAGCCGCAAAAACGATTGACGCAGGAGAAAGCAGCCCGTTGGCCGAAGAAATTCTTAATCTGACACTAGGAAACAAAGAACCGCTTGATACGCCGGCGCAGGTAACATCTGAACAGATAAGAGAATTAACGCCGGCCATGACAAGAGAGGAAGTCCTTTCATTCTTAGGCGTTACGCAAGACGTCGGTTCTGGTATTTACGTATTTGTTTATGAAGTAGACGAAGAATATTTGCTGCGGATTCCATTTGCAGGCGATAATGCTAAGTTAGGCGTTACAGGCGAAGATTTATTAAAGTCATTGACCCCTATTTCCGAGGATATGGATTCTTGAAACCGTTGAATTTAATGGACAGCCGCCATACTGTCTGACAAATGGGGCGCCGTTCATTTCTGTCAAACCGGCGGGATTTTTCAATTCCCCTTGAAATCACCGCTTATCTTAAAAAGGGCGCGTGTCGCCTCACAGGCCCGCGGGGCCATTGGCCGGAAAAGCCGGGAATTCCGGAAAAAACGCGCAACATTTCCTGCCCGTTTGCGACTATATAATAAAAGGAGGTGAGGGCCATGGACGACGCCGGGATAATCGCGCTCTTCAACGCGCGCGACGAGCGCTCGCTCGAGGAGACGGCGGCGGCCTACGGGCCCTGGTGCCGGGCGATAGCGATGAACCTGCTCGGCGTCCGGGAGGACGCGGAGGAGTGCGTGAGCGACGCGCTGCACGCGCTCTGGCGGCGCATCCCGCCCGAGTCGCCGGTGTCGCTGCGCGTATACCTGGGCCGCATCGTGCGCAACATCGCGGTCAGCCGCCGGCGCGAAAGGGACGCGCAGAAGCGCGGCGGCGGGCAGCTCGAGCTGCTCATGAGCGAGCTGGGCGAGTGCGTCCCCGACGGCTTCGACGTCGAGGCCGAGGTCGAGCGCCGCGCGCTGGGCGAGAGCATCTCGCGCTGGCTCGACGGCCTGCCGGAGGCGGACAGGCGGCTCTTCGTGCGCCGCTGCTGGTACGGCGAGAGCGTCGCGGCCCTCGCGGGCGAGACGGGGCGCGACCCCAGATACGTCTCGCAGCGCCTCAGCCGCCTGAGGGCGAAGCTGAAAGCCCACCTGCAATCGGAAGGAGAGATATTATGAAAGGCGAAGACATCTATAACGGCGTCACCGAGATACGCGGCGACCTCGTCGAGGAGGCGGGGAGCGCCGCCAAAAAGCGCCGCCCCATGAAGAAGCGCGCCCTCGGCGCGGTCGCCGCCGTGCTGGCCGCGGCGCTCGTAGCGGGCTATTTTCTCTGGCCGGGGACCGGGCCCGCCGTCACCGAGGGCTACGCCATCTGCGAGGCCGAGTACCCGGAGATGGCCCCATATCCCGACGAGAGCGCGCTCTATACGCTCGACCCCGACGACGAGGCGGCCTATGAGGCGGCCTACGCCGAGTTCGAGGCGCAGTACGACGCCTGGTGGGACGACGTCTACGCGCGCCGCAATCTCGATAACCACGCCGCCGGGCTCGCGGATTACCTCACGAGCGGCGCGGCGCAGTTCCTCTCCGGCGCGGAGGGCGAAAACCGCGCCCTCTCGCCCGTGAACGTCTACATGGCCCTCGCCATGCTCGCCGAGCTCACGGAGGGCGAGAGCCGCGCGCAGCTCCTGGAGCTGCTCGGCGCGGAGGACATTGAAGCCCTGCGCGAGACGGCGGACGACGTCTGGAACGCCGCCTACCGCGACGACGGGGCAATCACGAGCGTCCTCGCATCGAGCGTCTGGCTCCGCGAGGACATGGACTACAATCAGGAGACGATGGAGGCCCTCGCCGAGTACTACAGCGCCTCGAGCTACCGCGGCGAGATGGGCAGCGGGGAGTACGACGAGGCCTACCGCGCCTGGCTCAACGAGCAGACCGGCGGCCTGCTCAGGGACGCCGCCG
>DVKN01000035.1 GCA_018716005.1 Candidatus Scatomorpha stercoravium | reverse complement strand
GGCCGTCCCGCTCAACTTCATCGGCAGCCGCACGGCCGAATACGTCGTCACCGGCAACTTCTCCGGCATCGCGGCGAAGGAGGCCGCCAAGTACGGCGACGTGCACATCGTCTACGACGGCAAGGATAACGGCTACTCGCACATCCCCGAGCAGTCCGAGCTCGACCTCATCCCCCGCAGCGCCTACCTCCACTACTGCGCCAACAACACCATCTACGGCACAGCCTGGAACTATGTCCCCGAGCCCTACTGCCCGCTCGTCTGCGATATGTCGAGCGAGATAATGAGCCATCCCGTGGACGTGGGCCGCTACGCCCTCATCTACGCCGGCGCGCAGAAGAACATCGCCCCCGCCGGCCTCACGATTGTGATGCTCGACAGGCGCTTCGCCGGCTATGAGAGCCCCGAGACGCCGCAGATAATGTCCTATCAGAAGATGATAGAGAAGGACTCCATGCTCAACACCCCGCCCTGCTGGTGCATCTATATGCTCGGGCTCGTCCTCGAGTGGGTAGAGAACGAGGGCGGCGTCGCCGAGATGGACCGCCGCCGTCACGAGCGCAGCGCCCTCATCTACGACGTGCTGGACAACTCCAGGCTCTACAAGGCCCACGCCGAGAGGGGCTCGCGCAGCATGATGAACGTGACCTTCCGTACCGGCGACGAGGACCTGGACGCCGAATTCTGCAAGGGCGCCGCCGCGCGCGGGCTCCTGAACGTCAAGGGCCACCGCCTCACCGGCGGCATGAGGGCCTCGCTCTACAACGCCATGCCGCTCGAGGGCGCGAAGGCTCTCGCCGACTACATGAAGGATTTTGAGGTGAAGCACCGTGTTTAAGATACGCACAATGAACACCATCTCCCCGCTGGGGACGCAGATACTCGAGAAGCACGGCTGCACCGTCGGCCAGCAGGTCGAGAACCCCGACGCCCTGCTCATACGCTCCGCCGACCTGCACGGCGCGGAGTTCGGCCCCGAGCTCCTGTGCATAGGCCGCGCTGGCGCGGGCGTCAACAACATCCCTATCGAGGACTGCGCCGAAAAGGGCATAGTCGTCTTCAACGCGCCGGGCGCGAACGCCGACGCCACGAAGGAGATGATAATCTTCGATATGCTCCTCGCGAGCCGCGATATGCTGGGCGCGATTGACTGGGTGAACTCCATCGCCGACAAGGGCGACGACGTCCCGGCCCTCGTCGAGAAGGGCAAGAGCGCCTTCTCCGGCCCGGAGCTCTGCGGCAAGAGCCTCGGCGTTATCGGCCTCGGCGCCATCGGCTCCCTCGTCGCGAACCTCGCGCTCGAGTTCGGCATGACCGTGCGCGGCTACGACCCCTATATCAGCATAGAGAGCGCCTGGCGCCTCAGCCGCGACGTCATACACGTCGACTACGTGGACGAGATTTTCCGCACCAGCGACTATATAAGCCTCAACGTCCCCTACAACGAGAGCACGCACCACATGATTGACGCCGAAGCCCTCGCCGCCATGCGCCCGGGCGTGCGCATCATGAACGAGAGCCGCGCCGAGGTCGTCGACGACGACGCCATGATAGCCGCCCTCGAGAGCGGCCGCGTCGGCAAATACGTCACCGACTTCCCCAACGCCAAGCTCATAGGCGCGAAGAACTGCATCACCCTCCCCCACCTCGGCGCCTGCACGCCCGAGAGCGAGGAGAAGTGCGCCGTCATGGCCGCGCAGGAGATATTCGACTACCTCAAGAACGGCAACATCAAGAATTCGGTGAACCTCCCCAACGCCACGCTCGACCGCATGGGCGTCTGCCGCCTCTGCGTCATACACAGGAACGTCCCGAACAAGATAAACTCCATCCTCGACCTTATCAGCGCCCGGAACATCAACATCGAGCACATGATAAACAAGCCCCGCGGCGAGTACGCCTACACCATCATCGACCTCGCCGAGAAGGTCAACGGCGAGATGAAGAGCGAAATTCTGAAGGACCCCGACGTGCTGAGGGTGCGCGTAATATAATCACACGAGAAAAGGCCCGGAGCTTCGGCTCCGGGCCTTAATTCTGTCCTGATTACTTCTTGAAGCTGTCCTTGAGGGCGACGGCGCGGTTGAACACCGGGCGGCCGGGCGCGGAATCTTTGCTGTCGCGGCAGAAATAGCCCTCGCGCAGGAACTGGAAGTGCGTGCCGCTCGACTCGTCGGCGAGCATTTTCTCCACCTTGCAGCCCGTGAGCACCTCGAGGCTCTCGGGGTTGAGGCACTCGATGAAGTCCTTGCCGGCGGCGTCGGGCTCCGGGTCGGAGAAGAGGCTCGAGTAGAGCCTTATCTCGGCGTCGGCGCAGTTGTTGGCGTCCACCCAGTGGAGCGTCGCGCCCTTGACCTTGCGGCCGTCCGCGGGGTCGCCTCCGCGGCTTTCGGGGTCGTACTCGCAGAGGACCTCGGCCACCTCGCCGCTCTCGTCCTTTATGAAGCCCGCGCAGCGCACGAGGTACGCGCCCTTGAGGCGGCACTCGAGGCCGCAGCTCTCCCCGTCCTCGCCGGGGCACAGGCGCTTATACTTGGGCGCGCGGTGCTCCATGAAGTCCTCGCGCTCGATGTAGAGGCTGCGGGAGAAGCTCACCATGCGCGTGCCGGCCTCGGGGTCGTTGGGGTTATTTTCGACCTCTATGAGCTCGCTCTGGCCCTCGGGGTAGTTGACGATGGTCAGCTTCAGCGGGCGCAGGACGGCCATGGCGCGCTGGGCGTGGGCGTTGAGGTCGTCGCGCAGGCAGCTCTCCAGCAGCGCGTACTCGGCGGTGGAGTTCACCTTGGCGACGCCGACGCGGGTTATGAACTCGCGTATCGCGGCGGGCGTATAGCCCCGGCGGCGCAGGCCGCAGAGCGTCGGCATGCGCGGGTCGTCCCAGCCGGAGACGTAGCCCTCCTCGACGAGGCGGCGCAGCTTGCGCTTGCTCATGACGGTGTAGTTTATGCCGAGGCGCGCGAACTCTATCTGCCGCGGCCTGTTGGGGACGGAGACGTTGTTCACGACCCAGTCGTAGAGGGGCCTGTGCGCCTCGAACTCCAGCGAGCAGAGCGAGTGCGTGATGCCCTCGAGCGCGTCCTGAATGGGGTGCGCAAAGTCGTACATGGGATAGATGCACCACTTCGTGCCCTGGCGGTGGTGCTCCACGTGGCGTATGCGGTATATGACCGGGTCGCGCATATTGAAGTTGCCGCTCGCGAGGTCTATCTTCGCGCGCAGGGTGTACTTATTGTCCGGGAACTCGCCCGCCCTCATGCGGCGGAAGAGGTCGAGGCTCTCCTCCATGGGCCGGTCGCGCCAGGGGCTGCGCGCGGGGGTGCTGACGTCGCCGCGGTATTCGCGGAACTGCTCCGGCGTCAGCTCGCAGACATAGGCGAGGCCCTTTTTGATGAGCTCCTCGGCGTACTCGTAGGTCTGCTCGAAATAGTCCGAGCCGTAGAAGAAGCGGTCGTCCCAGTCGAAGCCCAGCCAGTGGATGTCCTCCTTTATCGCGTCGACGTACTCGGTGTCCTCCTTGGCGGGGTTCGTGTCGTCCATGCGCAGGTTGCATATGCCGCCGAAGCGCTCCGCCGTGCCGAAGTCTATGACGAGCGCCTTGCAGTGGCCTATGTGCAGGTAGCCGTTCGGCTCGGGCGGGAAGCGGGTGTGTACGCGCCTGCCCTCAAAACGTCCGCCGGGCGCTATGTCCTCGGCGATAAACTGCTCTATAAAATTGCGGGAAGTCTCTTCCATGGCAATCACCCTCTGAGTTCAAGTTACAACGACATATTATAACGTAAAAGCCCCGTATTTACAAGCCCAATTCCCCGCCGGAAAAATTTCGCCCTCCCCTATTGACAAACGCGCCGCCATGCTGTATGATAGGCGCATAAGGAACATTTGTTCCGTTTCAGGACGTATGTTCCGCGCTGTAAAGGAAGGAGCGGCGAGGTGATGAGGACTCAGGCGGCATATATAAGGCTCGCGCTGGCGGACGCGCTCATAGAGCTCATGCGCGAGCGGCCCTACGCGGAGATAGGCGTCAGCGACGTCTGCGAGCGCTCCGGCGTCGGCCGCACGACCTTCTACCGCCACTGCGACTGCAAGGGCGGCATGGACTGCCTGCTCATCTTCAAGCTCACGGAGGGCTGGCGCAGCTACGAGCTGCTGCACCGCGATTCGCTGGCGGCGAACTTCGGCTGCACCCTGCTCCGCTATGTCTACGATAACGGCGAGCTCGTCTCGCTAATGTACGAAAACGGGCTGACGGAGGCCCTGCGCCGCGCCTTCGACGCCATGCTCTCGGCGGCGGAAATCCCCGACGGGGAGGGCGGCTATCTCGCGAGCTTCTGCTCCTGGGGCTATTTCGGCATAGTCTGCCGCTGGATAGAGCGCGGCTTCGCCGAGACGCCGGAGGAGGTCTGCCGCCACGTGGGCTCGGCCCTCGGCGGCTGCGCTGTGAAGCCCGCGTATGTTCCGGGCGCGGACGGTATAAACTCAGATTAAGGGAGGCCGGGCAATGGACACGGTATTTGACATCATCATAATCGGCTCCGGGCCGGCGGGCGTCTCCGCCGCGCTCACGGCGAGGCAGCGCGGGAAGTCCGCGCTCATAGTCACCACCGCGCCGGAGGACTCCCCGCTCTGGAAGGCGGAGCGCGTAGACAACTACCCCGGCTTCCCGGGCGCGTCGGGACGGGAGCTCGTCGAGGCCTTCATCGCCCACGCGCGGGCCGCCGGCGCGGAGATAATGCGCGGCCGGGCGCTCGCCGTCGCCGACCTCGGCGGCGTCTTCGGCGTCAGCGTGGGGGCGGATTTCGTGCAGGGCCGCGCGGTCATACTCGCCCCCGGCCTCGCCCGCTCGAAGCCCTATCCCGGCGAGGAGGAATTCCTCGGCCGCGGCGTCAGCTACTGCGCCACCTGCGACGGGATGCTCTACCGCGGGAAGCGCACGGCCGTCATCGGTCTCTCGGCGGACGCCGCGGAGGAGGCGGATTACCTCCGCTCCATAGGCTGCGAGGTCGAATTCTTCGACGCCGCGAGGGCTAAGGGCTGCGCCATACACGGCGGGGAGCGCGTGACGTCGCTCACGGTTTCCGGCGAGGAACACCCTGTGGACGCGGTCTTCATCTTCCGGGCGGGCGTCAGCCCCGCGGGGCTCTGCCCCGGCCTCGAGACCGAGGGCGGGCGCATAGTGACGGACGCGGCCATGGCGACGAACCTCCCCGGCATCTTCGCCGCGGGCGACGCCGCCGGCACGCCCTATCAGGTTGCAAAGGCTGTCGGGGACGGCTGCGCCGCAGCGCTCTCGGCCTGCAAATTCATAGAGAACAAATCCAAGGAGGAATAATCAAAATGGCAGTTACCCATCTCACCAACGATACCTTTGACGCCGCCGTCGCCTCCGGCAAGGCCGTCGTGGACTTCTGGGCCGGCTGGTGCGGCCCCTGCCGTATGCAGTCCCCGATCCTCGACCAGTTCGCCCTCGCGCACGAGGACGTCAAGGTCTGCAAGGTCGACGTGGACGCGGAGCCGGCCCTCGCCGGGCGCTTCGGCGTCATGAGCATCCCCACCCTGCTCTACTTCCAGAACGGCAAGCTCGTGAACAAGACCGTCGGCGTCCAGAGCCTCCGCCAGATAGAATCCGCCATGGGCGTATAAAGCGAAGGCAAAATAAGCGCCGCCCCGGACAAAAAGTCCGGGGCGGCTTATGTTATTTGTTATTTGAGCTTCAGCGCGGTATCGAGCAGCTTCGCCATCTCCGCGCGCGTGAGGCCCGCCGCGGGGTTTAGCCCGGTGCCGGAGCCCTCCACTATGCCGAGCTCCACGAGCGAGGCCGCGGCCTCGCGGGCCCAGGAGGCGACGGCGTCCCCGTCCGGGAAGGCGTCGAGCGTATCCTCGCCGGCGGCAGGAGCGTCCACGCCGAGTATGCCGAGCGCACGGTAGAGGAGCGCGAAGCCCTCCTGGCGCGTAAGAGTGTCGTTGGGCGCGAATATGTCCTCGCCCTTGCCCTCGGTTACGCCGTTTTCCACGGCCCAGGCGACGGCGGCGGCGTAATAGTCCCCCGCCGAGACGTCCGTGAAGCCGCCCGCGCCGCTCACGGCGGGTTCTCCCGCCGCGCGGTAGAGCATGAGCACGAAGTCGCCGCGCTTCATGGCGAGCGAGGGGCCGAACTCCGTCGCGCTGACGCCGCCGACTATGCCCTCGGCGTAGAGGCTCTTTACGTTTTCGTTGGCCCAGTGGCCGCGCATATCGTCGAACTCGAAGGAGACGCTGACGCTTATCTCGCGCTTTATCCCGCCGCACTCGACGG
>DVKN01000034.1 GCA_018716005.1 Candidatus Scatomorpha stercoravium | reverse complement strand
ACGTCGCCAGTCCGATGCCGGCACATCGCAGCCGGCGAGGACGGGCGGGCTGTGCCCGCTGACAATGCGTTACCGACGCTGCCTTTAACGAGGGTTATCCGCTCGGTGACGTCACCGGGCGGCAAGTCAGGACGTCCGCCCAACGCGAAGTCTCGCATTGTCTCCGGGCACAGCCCGGCGGGGAGTCTGAGGGACGCTTTCTTTTGTCGCCACAAAAGAAAGCGCCCCTCAGGAAAAACAAAAACGCCCCAGGTTACCCTGAGGCGTTCTTGTGGATATGGGAGTTTGGAAGAGGAAAATCATTTTAATGTGGGCTGCGGGCTGTCCCGCGCCTCGGTAAGAAAATAACACAACTATTGCTATTAGTAAAGAGAGAGTTTATAATAACTGATATAAGAATCCTTAATATCAGGAGGCCGGTATGGACACAGCTAAAATCCGCGCCCTGCTCGCGGCGGCGGACCTGGGCAGCATATCGAAGGCGGCGGACGCGCTGGGCTACACGCAGTCGGGCGTCACGCACATAATACGCGCGCTTGAGGAGGAGGCGGGCTTCCCGCTCCTGCTGCGCGGCAACCGCGGCGTACGTCTGACGGCCGACGGCGAGAGGCTCGCGCCGCTCTTCCGCGAGCTCGCGGCCATGGCCGACAGGCTCGAGCAGGAGCTGGCCCTGACGCGGGGCGTGGAGCGCGGCGCGGTCAGGATAGGGACGTACTCGTCCATTTCGCTGCACTGGCTGCCGCAGATACTCGAGCTCTTCCAGCAGCGCTACCCGAACATACGCGTGGAGCTCCTCGAGGGCAACGCGGAGGAGATAGCCGAATGGCTCTCCGGCGGGCGCATAGACATAGCCTTCACCAGCCTCAGGCCGGACAGCCCCTTCGACAACGTAAAGATACTCGAAGACCCCATGTACGCCGTGCTCCCCTGCGGGCATCCGCGCGCGCACGACCGGAGCTTCCCGATTTCGGCCTTCCGGGGCGAGCCCTTCCTCGTCTATGTCTCGGACACGCGGCCCGAGCAGGACCTGGCCCAGGTCATGGAGCTCGCCGGCGTCGGCGCGAGGGCGAAGTACTCGTCCAACTTCGACATGACCATCCTTGCCATGGTGGAGCACAACCTCGGCGTCACGATAATGCCGAAGCTGATACTCGAGGGCTCCTCCGCCGACGTCGCCGCCATGCCCATAGAGCCGCCCATCACCCGCAGCCTCGGCATGGCCGTCCGCAGCATGGCCGACGCCTCCCCGGCAATGAAGCGCTTCATGAGCTGCACGCTGGAAGCCCTGGGCGTGGGGGATGAGGTTTTTAGAGGTTGACCCCTCAGTCAGCTCCGCTGACAGCTCCCCTTGATAAGGGGAGCGATGGGGGCGGTCTATCGTCCAACCCGCCGCGCTTCGCGCGGACCCCTCAGTCGCCTTCGGCGCCAGCTCCCCTTGCAGGGGAGCCTCTGGGTTGCGGCAAATCCGACCACGTCGCCAGTCCGATGCCGGCACATCGCAGCCGGCGAGGACGGGCACCACCTTGAATAGTCGCACCAAAAGGCGTTTTTCCTTTCGGGGAGTCTGAGGGACGCTTTCTTTTGTCGCCACAAAAGAAAGCGCCCCTCAGAAATAGATAACGTTATTAAATGTAAATGTGGATTCAGAGGAAATTACTCAAACAGCTCCGCAGCATTGAACCCCTCAAACCCCTCTCCGTAAACAACCTCGGCCTCGGCCATCTCGGCGGTGAAGCTCTCGTTGAAGGCGGTGACGGCGCAGGCGTAGCGCAGGGTATAGACCTCGCTGGTGCCGAGCAGCACCTTGTCGTCCGGCGTGACGGGCTCGCGCATGATTATATGGTAGCCGCTCGAGCTCTCGACGACATCGCTTATGCCGCCAATCTCGAGCCCCTCCGCGGCCGTCCGGAACTCCTGCACGACGGTGCCGGGCTCGAAGCAGTAGCCGTCCGGGTAGCGCTCGAGGCCGGGGTCCTCGCTGCGCTCGTTCATGAGCTCGGTGAAGAGCGCCTCGCGGTCCGCCTCGGGCACGGCCCTGAGCTCGGCGAGGATATCGTTCGCCTCGCTGAGCTTGCTCTCCCGCTCGCCCTCGGAGAGGGCCGCGCCGCTGTCGTCGGTGGTGCGCAGGAGGATGTGCTTCGCCGTTATGAAGCCGTATTCCTCCGCGAAGGCGAGGGCGTCCTCGTCGGAGACCTTCTCGCCCGTGGAGCCGTAGAGCTCCATGAACACGCGCGCGTAGAGCGCGGCGGTGCGGTTCACGTAGTCGTAGAGCTCGCGGCTGACGTAGACGGTCTCGAGGTAGTCGAAGAACTCCTCCTCCGTCGCGCCCTCGCCGAGGTTCGTCTCGATGTCGCTCGCGAGGCGCTCGGCGAGGACGGCCTCGTCCTCCTCGGTGAGCGTTATGCCGAGCCCGGCGGCCAGCTGCTCGGCTATGTGGTTCTGGAGGCAGAAGTCCGCCGCGGCCGCGGCTATGTACTCGCCTATGAGCGTGTCCTCATAGCCCGGCACTCCGTCCGTGAGGTCGTAGCCCGCGGCATAGCTCGCGTACTCGCGGTACATCCAGTAGAAATACTCGTCCCAGTGCACCTCGCTGCCGTTTATGCTCATGACGACGGTGTCCGGGGAAAATTTCGCGTAGGCCGCGTCCCAGTCGTATTCGGCCGCTTCCGCCTCGGGCTCCTGCTCCTCCACGGCGCCGCAGCCGGCGAGGGGGGTTATGAGAAGCAGGGCGGAAAGCAGCAGGATAAGCGCTTTTTTCATCAATTGTCTCCTTTTTTGTCGGAATCTTTTTCTGTGCCCTTCCAGCCCGCGACGAAGGCGGAGGCCTCGTCGAGGACCCGGGCGCGGTTCTTGAGGCGCATGGCGATGACGGGCTTCGCGGCGGCCTCGACCTTGAGCCGGCCCTTCCAGGCGCTCTGCGCGTAGAGCTCGCTCACGCGCTCCATGTCGAAGCCGTCGAGCGTGAAGCGGACGGTGTCGCCCTTCTGGGTGATGTCCGTAATGCCCGCGTCGCCGGCCTCGCCGCGCAGCAGCGCGACGCGCACGAGGGTCGTGACGTCCTTCGGCGGCTCGCCGTAGCGGTCTATGAGCTCGTCGAGGACGTCGTCGGCGTCGCTCTCCGTGCGTATGAGGGCTATGCGGCGGTAGAGGTCCATGCGCTGCTCGCTCGAGGGCACGTAGCTGCCGGGTATGCCGGCGCTGACGATGATGTCCGCGGTCGTGGCGGCGCGCTTCGGCGTCTTTATGCCGCGCTCCTCGTTGACGGCCTCCTCCAGGAGGCGCAGGTACATGTCGTAGCCCACGTCCGTGAGGTGCCCGCTCTGCTCCGCGCCGAGGAGCGAGCCCGCGCCGCGTATCTCGAGGTCGCGCATGGCTATGCGGAAGCCGGAGTTGAACTCCGCGAACTCGCGTATCGCCTCGAGGCGCTTCTCGGCTATCTCGCTGAGCACCTTGCTGCGCTTGAAGGTGAAGTACGCGCTCGCCCGGCGCGCGCTGCGGCCCACGCGGCCGCGTATCTGATGGAGCTGCGCGAGGCCGAGCTGGTCGGCGTCCTCGATAATGAGCGTGTTCACGTTCGGTATGTCTATGCCCGTCTCGATTATGGTCGTGCAGACGAGTATCTGTATGCGGCCCTCTCCCATGTCCTCCATTATCCGGCCGAGCTGCTCGCTGCTCATCTTGCCGTGGGCCACGGCGACGGCCGCGCCGTCCATGAGCTCGGATATCTTCAGCGCGGTGCGGTCAATTGTGTCCACTCTGTTGTGCAGATAATAGACCTGGCCGCCGCGGTCGAGCTCGCGGCGCATCGCGTCGCACAGCACGC
>DVKN01000033.1 GCA_018716005.1 Candidatus Scatomorpha stercoravium | reverse complement strand
GAGGAAGCTGTCATGATATGAGTACATCCCGAGGGAGCCGTCCGCCGTATAGACGCCGCTGCCGTCGAAGGCGAGCGGCAGGGCCTCGAGGTAATCCTCCGCCGGACGCTCTATCCGGGCGGAGAGGCCGTTCCAATCGCTCAGGAGCTCAGAATAGAGCCTGCGCGCCCACTCCGGCTCGCCCTCGGGGAAGCTGCCGTCCCGCGGGAGGCTGAGGGTGTAGTGGAGCCTCGGGATGAGCGGCCGCAGGGAGGGCTCCGCGTCCTCCTCTCTGAGGCTCCGGCGGAAATAGCTCCAGCCGGGCGAGTAGCCCTCGCCCTCGCCGGAGGCGGGGAAGTACCGGCCGCCCGCCTCGCCGTGCCCGCCCAGCAGGACGGAGTATTCGAGGGCGAAGGGCCCGGCCTCGTCCCGGGAGCCGAGCAGCGTCTCGCCCGAGAGGGTGAAGCCCGCCGCGGCGGAGTACAGCGCGCCGCTCATGGCGAGCATGGCCGCGAGGGCGAGCGCGAAAATGGCTGTAAGCAGCTTGCCGCGCATTGTTATCCTCCTTCCCGCCTGAAGCAGGCCGTGAAGCTGTCGCCTATGGGCAGCCTGTATTCGTAGTAGCCTTCGTGGCGAGGAAAGCCCGGGAACCACTCCGCGTAGACCATCTCCCCGTCCTCATAGACGGCGACGGCCCAGGCGCGCGTCATGTCGTCTTCGTTGTCCGGCTCGCAGTACCGGACCTCATAGATGGAGGCGCAGCGCCCGCCACCGGGGACATGGTCGACGCCGGAGAGGAAAAGCCACAATTCCCCGCCCTCCTCGGACGCCCAGTCCGGCGCGGGAGGCACCTCGGGAACGAAGCGGAAGCTCTCCGCGAGCCGCCCGTCCTCGAGCGCGAAGACGGCGGCGTAGAGATAATACAGCGAGAAGACCGTGCCCTCGGGTGAGGAGGATATGGACATGCCGCCGAGGCGGCTGAAGCGAGACTCCAGCTCCTCGGGCGTAAAGAGCGTGAAGCTCTGCACGGTGTCGCCGAGCGCCGCGTCGAGCACAGTGAGCTCTACGCCGGAGTCCCGCTCCGTGAGGAGGTAGACGAGCGAGCCGTCGAAGTTCTCCGCCAGCCTGGCGTCGTCCCAGTCCCGGCCGAGGACGAGCACGTTCTCTATGGCCGCAAGGTCGGGCGTGCCGTCCTCGCAGGGCATACGGAATACGCCCCAGTCCCCGCCGGGGAGAAGCGAGCCGTCGAGCAGCTCGCCGGCGAACCGCGAGCCGTCCTCGCCGCGCACCTGGAGGACGAAGTAGAGCCAGCCCTCCGAGAGGACGCTCGTGCAGCTGGATATGATATCGAGCGTATCGTAGGAGCTGTCCAAATCGAGGCCGCCGCCGTACGTGACCGTGAGGTACACGTCCCCGGGCAGGGGCACGGGCAGGGCCTCGCTTATGGCGGCGTTATATCCCAGATCTTCCCCTTCGGGCGCGTTAAGCGCGCCGAAATCGGCGCTGAGCGGCACGGTGTCCGTGAAGTCGTTGAGGCGGTATACGCGCGTCTCGTTGGCGGCGGAGCTGCGGTTTTCCATATAGTCGAGGAAAATCTCGCGGTAGGCCGGCACGTCGGTGTCCTCGCTTGCCGTGAATACGGAGGCGTAGACGCGGAAGCTGCCGCGCCCGCGCTGGGACGGGAACAGGTTCCACTCGTCGTATGTGCCTGTGCTCACGCCCGCCGCGGGGTCGTATACGCCGGTGAAGGAGTATTTGCCTGCTATTTCGACGGTCGAGCTTATCTCGAGCCCCTCCGCGTCGGAGCGCTCCCCGAGCGTCACCTCGCCGCTCTCGAGGAACGTGAACGTAGAGACGGAAAAATACACGGTACATCCCGCAAAAAACGCAATCGCGAGTACAAAAACCGCGAAAAATGCTATGTGTTTCCTCATTGCCGCACCTCCTTTTCAGCTCAGACGCGCCCCCTCGGGGGCGGTTTATCTTTCGAAGCTCGCGATTAAGGTCGCCCTCTCCGCGCCGGTCTCGACCCGCTCGGCATAGGCCCCGCCGGGGCCCACGGCGGCGAGCAGGATGAAATCCGGCTCCGGATAGCCCCATTCCGGCCTGGCCAGGCTCGCCGCGGCGGCGAGCCACACGCGGGAGCCGCAGCAGATGAAATCCGAGACGACCTCACAGCGCCCGCCGCGGACCACACGGCCGTCGTAGGCTGTGTAATACTCCGCCGTGAGCGCGTCGAGGACCGATATCTCGCCGAAGGCCGCGCGCCGCCACACGCTGTCCGCGCACTCTATGCCGGCGGCGAGCGTCCCGCCGATGTACGTCATATACTCCGTGCCGCAGCCCTCGGCGGCGCGCCCTTATCCCCGCCGTCTCGGACTCGGAGAAGAGCAGGAGGCTCTGTCCGCCGCCGGGGCCCGTGATATCAAGGCGGAGCTCGCCGTCCGCCTCGCGCACGCGGAAGGAGTACTCGCCGGAGTAATCCGTAAATTCCGGAGACCTGTCGTACTCGGGCCAGGCGGAGCGGAGGTTCACGCCCCGCTGCGGGCTCGCGACGAGCCATTCGGCGCGCGCTCTCCCGCTCGTCACCGCGGCGGCGTCATAGCGCGCGGTGAAGCGCGCGTCCTGCGCAATCTGAACCGCTGCCAGCAGGCCGGGCGCGGCCTCGGGCCGCTCGCCCGTCAGGACCTCCCCGTGCACGGCGAAGCCGCCGTACAATAAGCGCCACGTGCCCGCGGCGAAGAGCCCCGCCGCGAGGGCGAAGAGCAGTATGAAGCTTATACCCCGCCGCATGGCGCGGCCTCCTTTCCTCCATTACGCCTCGCTGAGCGCGAGGAGCTCGTTTATATCGACCTCGAGGCGGTCTATGTCCTCATACGGCCGCGTTATCTCCGCGCAGGCGGCGAGGCCGCCCGAATCGAAGGCCAGCAGCAGCGGCCTGGGGTTATATACCGCGTCCCCCGCGCGCACATAGAGCACGACGAGCCGCCCCTCGCGCAGGAAGGCCCCGCCCGGCGCATAGCCGTCCGCCCAGGCGTATTCGGGGAAGCGCTCCGCGAGCTCGGCGCGGGTGTTGACGGCCAGGGCCGGCGCGTATTTCCCGTCCGCGCCGCGCTCCATGGCCAGGAGCAGGCTGCCGCACTGCACGAGGACGCCGCCCTCGCATACGTAGAAGCACACGAAGCGCCCGTCGCCGTATTCCGCGGCGGTTCCGGCGTCTATGAGCTCCGTGTCCTGCCTTATCGCGCCGCTCGCCGCGTCTATGACGGCGAAGCGCACGCTCATGTCCTCGTTCACGACGCAGGCGAAGACCTCGCGCCCGTCCCAGCTGACCTTCGCCCAGAGGCCGCGCCAGTCCCCCTCGGGAATCAGCACGGGCTCGAGCGTCTCCGGTTCGGGGAAAACGCCGGTCCAGGGCGTATTTTTCGCCCACCAGCGCTCCGTATCGGGCGTCTCGCGCGGATAGCAGCGTATGCGCCAGAGCCCGAAGCCCCCGCCGGGGAGGCCGGAGCCGTCCAGGAGCCGGCCGGAACCGTCGCGGTATTCGGCCGTGGTGTAGGCCCAGCCAGCCGAGGTGTGATGCGTCGAGCCGTTGCCCTGCATGCCGCCGGAAACCGGGCCGGAGAGCGGCCAGAGCTCATTGAAGCCCTCGAGCTTCCTGCCCGCGGCGTCGACGGCGTCGCCCATATATTGCAGGCCCGCGGAAGGGCCGCCCCCCGTGAGCGGGTCGAAAATATACAGGAAGATGCGCGGCGCGCCGCTCGGGCCGAAGGGATAATCCTGCGTCCAGCGCGGCGCGGCGCTCTCCCCAGCGGGCGCGCTCCATTCGACGTGGCCGGCCAGCTCGCCGGAATAGCTGAGGACGGCCCCCTCGAGCGCGGCGGCGTCCCCGTAGACGAGCACGGTCTCCGCCGGGGCGGCGGCGTCGGGCCAGAGCCGCGCGCTCATGCCGCCGAGGGCCGCAAGGGCGAGCGCGAAGAGGGCGAGGAGGGCCGCGGCGCGCCTCATCTATCCTCGCCTTCCTCGAGGGCGTCCACGGCGCGCGCGATGCGGTCGGCGCGGTAGTTCCAGGCGGTCTTGACGTAGTCCACGAGGCCCACGCCCTTCTCCTCGAGCTCGGGGACGGACACGTCGCCCGTGACGCGGCCCTGATGGAGCAGCACGGCGCGGCCTATGAAGCCGCTGACCTCCTCGATGAGGTGCGTGGACAGGATGACCGTCTCGCCCTCCGTGAGTATGCCGAGCAGCACCTTGTAGAAGTCCTCGCGGTTGAAGATGTCGTTGCCCGCGAAGGGCTCGTCCATGAGGATGTAGTCCGCGCCCTGGCTGAGGGCGAGGACGACCTCGAACTGGTTCTTCTGCCCGGTGGAGAGCCGCCGGGCCGCCCCGCGCATGGGCAGGGAAAAGAAGTCCATCAGCACGTCGAAGCGGCGGCGGTTGAAGCGCGGGAAGTGCTCCGAATAGAACTGCGCGTGCCCGAGCGGGCTCAGGTCGGGGAAGAAGGAGTGCTCGCTTGTCGCGAAGGCGAAGCGCTCGATGTTGCCGGGGCCTATCTCCTCCCCGTCGAGCGTAATGGAGCCCATATAGCGCACGTAGCCGAGTATGCACTTCATGAGCGTCGTCTTGCCCGCGCCGTTCTCGCCGAAAAGGCCCACCAGCTCGCCGCGCGGGAAGCTCAGGCTCACGTCGCGCAGCGCCTGCTTCGAGGCGTAGCGCTTGCTTACGTTTCTTATTTTCAGCATGGTATCCTCCTAAAAAGTCACGAGCCGCACTATGCTCTCCCAGGTGTCGGGCGGGAGCCAGCGCTCGGGCGTGCTCAGAACGTATATGCGGCCCATCAGGAGCGCCAGCACGCGCCACACGAGCTGCGAGCAGACCAGCTCCGCGAGGGGCAGGGCCGTGCAGCGGGCGATGAACTCGCCCGGGCGGCCTATGCGGCGCATGGTGTACATGGCCTTCGTGCCGCCCGTGAAGTGGTAGCTCACATAGCGCACGAGGAGCCACACGCACTCGGCGAGCACGAGCCAGAAGGCCGCGCGCCCGGGCAGCAGCATATCCGCGCAGCTTACGAAGACGGCGCCGGGCCGCTCGCGGCGGACGCCGTAAGAGTAATCGTACATGGCGGAGACCGCGGCGGCGTATTTGAACCAGAAGGCCAGCAGCAGCACGGCGGAGGCCGCGAGTATTACCCCGGCGGCGAGCTTCAGCTCGCGCCTGCCGTCAAAGCCGGGCGGCACAAGCCGGTCAACCCTGTCCAAGGCCGTCACCATAGGGCTCGCTCAGCGGCAGCGCCTCGTCCTGCTGATGGCTGCGCACGGAGATTATCATAATGAGCAGCGCCACGCCGCAGACGACTGTGGCCAGGAGCTCGTACAGGTATTCTCCCACCTGCGCCTCGAGGCCCTGGCCTATCCAGCAGAGCGCCAGGAGTATGAAGGGGGAGACGGCCAGCCTGCCGCGCCGGGAGACGAAGCCGGAATACGCCGCCGCCGCGCCCAGCGTGTAGAGCACCGCGGCCATGCGGATATAGACCGGCCAGTCGCCCAGGGGCAGCAGCGCGTGCGCCGTGGGGCTCACTATCATCGCGACGAGCACGGACATATCCCCCGCCTCGCCGAGGCCCTGGGACTGGAGGTGCAGCCCGTAGAAGAGGCAGACCGCCGCGACGCACATCAGGAATATGAAGTAGGCCATCGCGCCCGCCAGCGCCTGCCAGAGGAAGGCCGCGAGCTCGCTCACGCGCAGGCGGCGGAGCGTATAGCCCGGCTGCACGCCGCCGCGCTCGCGCAGGGGTATCATCAGCAGCACGCCCAGCACGACGGCCCCGGCGTTCACGACGATGCCGGCGCTGTCAAAGAGCTCCGAGCTGAAGCCGGACGCGGCCGCGGCCCGCGAGAGCGCGAAATACGCCGCGGCCGCCCCCAGCGCGCCCGCGATAAGGGCCGGCCAGAGCGCATAGCGCGCCGACAGCAGAAATACGGAGAGATGCTTTTTCATTTCAGTTTTCCTCCTCCCAGGCCCGGCTTATGAGCCGCACGGCCTCCTCGAGCGTTACGCCCATGTGCTTAAGCTCCAGCGCGGCCGCCGCCGCGCCCTCGACTACCAGCTCCCGCCTGAGCGCCTCGCGCTTCGCGCCGTCATAGACGACGAAGCTCTTTGCGCCCGCGTGGCTGACGATAAGCCCCTCCTCCTCCAGGAGGCGGCAGGCCTTCTGCACGGTGTTGGGGTTCACTCCCAGTAGCGCCGAGAGCATCCTGCGGCTGGGCAGCTCGTCCCCGTCCGCTATTGTGCCCGCGACTATGCCGCGCTTTATATAGCCGACTATCTGCAAATATATCGGCGCGCCGCCCTCGGGCTTGAATCCCTCGAACGAGACCAAGGCTGACCACCTCCCAACTGTGTTACTTGCGTAATACGGTTTACAACTGTATTATACGCATAATACGGTTCGCCTGTCAATATAAAAAGCGCCCCGCCGTGAAAGGCGGGACGCTTTCGTCAGATTGTACAGCTCAGCGCTCCTCGCGGAAGTACGAGAGGCCGAGGTGGGCGGGGGGCTGGTTCTCGCGGCTCTTCTTGAGCGAGACGATAATCAGCACGGCGATGGTGACGAGGTAGGGCAGCATCTTGTAGAGCTCCTTGACGGCGAGGTTAGTGCCGGAGGGGAGGAACAGGTGCAGGATGTAGAGGCCGCCGAAGAGGATGCCGGCGAGGATGCTGACGGCGGGGCGCCACATCGTGAAGATGACGAGCGCAATCGCGAGCCAGCCGCGGTCGCCGAAGGCGTCGTTCGACCAGATGCCGTTGGCGTAGTCCATGACGTAGTAGAGCCCGCCGAGCCCGGCTATCATGCAGCCGACGCAGGTCGCATTGTACTTGTAGCGCGTTACGTCTATGCCGGCGGCGTCGGCGGTCGCCGGGTCCTCGCCCACGGCGCGCAGGTTGAGGCCCGGGCGCGTGCGCTTGAGGTAGAAGGAGCAGGCGAGGCAGATGGCGATGGCGAGATAGGCGAGGAAGCCGTAGTTGAAGACAATGTCCCCGAGCGCGCCCAGGCTCTCGGCGAAGGGGAGCTTGGCCGTGAAATACGAGCTGGTGGCGGTGAGGGCGAGCGAGGGCACCTCGCTGTCCGTGAGCTTTATGAGCGAGCCGCCGAAGAAGTTGCCGAAGCCCACGCCGAAGGTGGTCATGGCGAGGCCGGTGACGTTCTGGTTGGCGCGCAGCGTGACGGTGAGGAAGCAGTAGAGCAGGCCCATGAGCAGGCTGCCCGCGAGGCAGCAGACGAGGGGGATGCCAATCGCGAGGAGGGCGTTCATGCTCTCCGGCGGGGTGCTCTGCTCGTAGAAGAAGGCGCCTATGACGCCGCTTATCGCGCCGACGTACATGACGCCGGGCAGGCCGAGGTTGAGGTTGCCGGACTTCTGCGTCAGCGTCTCGCCCGTGCTGCCCAGCATGAGCGGCACGCCCTGGACGACCGCGCGGGGGATAAAGGATACGAAATCAAACATTCTCCGCCGCCTCCTTTTGCGCCTTTTTGCTGCCGCGGAAGTGCAGCTTGTAGGTTATGAAAAACTCGCTGCCTATGATGAAGAAGAGGATGATGCCGGTGAGGATGTCGCCGTAGGACTCGTTGAGGCCGAAGTCCGTGGTTATCTCGCTCGCGCCGCGGGCGAGGAACTCTATGAGGAAGCTCGTGAAGACCATGAAGACGGGGCTGAACTTCGCGAGCCAGCTGACCATGACGGCGGTGAAGCCGCGGTTGGCGGAGATGGTGGTGGTTATGGTGTGGTCGGTGCCGGCCACGAGCAGGAAGCCCGCGAAGCCGCAGAGCGCGCCGGATATGAACATGGTGCGCATTATGACGCGCTCGACCTTTATGCCGACGTAGCGGGCCGTGCGCTCGCTCTCGCCGACGACGCTTATCTCATAGCCGTGCTTGGAGTACTT
>DVKN01000032.1 GCA_018716005.1 Candidatus Scatomorpha stercoravium | reverse complement strand
CGTGTCCGTAACGGGCATCTCGTTCAGGAGGAACTGGAACTGAATTTTCAGCCAGTCGTCGTCATTGGGGAAGTCGATGCCGTCGCCTATCGAGATTATACGCACGCCCGCGTCGCGAAGGTCCTCGAGCTCCACCAGCCCGCGGCTGTTGCGCCGCGAGAAGCGGGAGAAGTCCTTGACCACGAGTATGTCCAGCCGGTGCGCCACCAGCTCGCGCCGCATGGCCTGATACCCCTCGCGCTGCTCAAACGTGTAACCGGAGCGGTCGCGGTCCTCATAAAACACCAGCTCCGACCCCGGAAACTTGCGTGTGACGAAGTCAGAAATGATGGCTTTCTGGTTCTCAATCGAAGTGTTATCCCGGTCAAGCTCCTCGTCAACAGATATGCGGCAGTACCCGGCAATGCGGAGCGTGTGAGCGTCGGACATGGAAACACCTCCTTATGCAATGATGATATGATGCGATAGATTATTTGTTGGTGTTATTGTACCATAGGGATGGGGCGGTTGGCAAGGGGGAAAGAGAGGTGCTGGCAGCTTTTCTTTCAGCAGCCGAGACTTTCCTAAAATACCTCACAGCACAAAATTTTATTTTTACGAAGTTTGTATCATGGATAGCACAAACTATCGCCCTACAACCGCGCAATCCCCGGAGAGCGGCGCTCCCCGGGGATTCTTCTTCATCTCTCCATCGCGCTTGTCCTGCGTTTGCGCTGGAGGCGCAGGTCGTGTTCTTTGGTGGGGGCGCTTTGCTCCCGGGCGGCCTTTTCCTGCTCTATCTCGCGCTCGGCGGAGCGCAGCTTGTTGTACTCGAGCAGGTCGAGGATGCTCGCTTTCAGGTCGCCGTCGCCGGAATGGTACTCGCAGACGGTGTATTTCTTTGGCTTGTACTCCGCGCGCAGCGCGCGGAGCCGCTCGCGTATTTTTTCATCACAGCGCTCGGCGCGGGTCAGCCACACGGCGACGATTTTCTGGTTCTCCATAATATCTATTTGCAGTGCAAATCAGCTCCTTTGGTAATAGCTTCCGCGTCTCGCGCGGGTTTTATACCTTCTTCCGGCATTTCGCCGCCTGATTTGCTTCTTAGGTTTCTTCAATTTGCGTGCGGATCTCAAATAATCCGTACGTTGCGTACGTATCGTACGCCTGTTTTCAACTCACCCGCTGTAAAACCTCGATGCCGAAGTAGCCGCGCACGCGGCGGCCTCCGGGCAGGTACAGGTTGTTGGTCGGTTCGAGGTTGTACTCGCGGCGGTTCTCGTTGAGGAAAGCCGCTAGGCTCCTGGCCGAGAGCGCGTGTAGCGCGTTGTCATCGCACCAGAGCTTATACACGGCGTAGATCTCGCGGCTGCTGGCCTCGGCGTCGGCCTTGAGGCGTATGTAGCCCTCGCTGCGCATGAAGTCCACGGCGTTGTTGCCGTCGCTGACCGCTTCGGCCATGTTCTCGCGGGCGCGATCGCTTACGGTGAAATGGTAGTTGTTCTCGATAAGCCTTTGCAGCCCCTCGAGACACCAGAGGAAGATGCCCTCCGCCTCCGCGCACATCTTTTCAGCGATAAAGGGGTCGTCCTCGCGGTTGCTGTCTTTAGGCTTCGTCGTCAGAATAATCTGCCGCCTGAAAAAGCCCTCGCTGCGGTCGTAGAGAGCTTTCAGCGAGCCGTTCCCGAAGCCGAGGAAGCGGACGTAGAGGTCGCCCTGGTAGCTCTGCTGTCCTTTGCGCTCCAAGTCCATCGGCAGCTCAGCGGTCACGATGGCCTTGATGTGATTGGTCTGCGGCAGGGCTTCGAGCTTCATGTCGTCGTCGAGCATGACCAGCTCGTGCTCCAGATCCGCGCGGGCAAAGCGGCTGGCTTCGATCTTGGCGATACTGCCGGTCGCCATGTTTGAGCCGAGCAAAGAGCGAAGCACGACGCCGATCCGGCTCTTGCCCTCGCCGCCTCGTCCAATGAGCATCAGCATCTTCTGCCCCTTCGTCGTCGGCAGGAGACAGTAGCCCATGAACTCCTGAAGCGTCGGGATGTCCTCTGGGTGCAGCAGCTCGCCGAGGAAGCGCAGCCACGTCTCCGGCGCAGGCGCGTCAGGCTTATACGCCACCGGGAGGCGGTTGCGGCAGAACTCGCGCTCAGAGCTGAACGTCCCGTCGAGGAAGAGCGTGCCGTTGGCGACGTGTATGCGGTCGCGCTGGATAGGTAGGTCGGGCGCGTAGGCTTCAAGCCGCAGGGCTTCGAGCAGGTTATTCACCCGCTTGCCAAGGCCGGTGGAGAAGTGCGGCTTTAGCATTTCGTAAATCTCACGCCGCAGCTTGTCCTCGTCCGTGACTCGGCCTTCGACGGTGAAGAAGGTGCCGTTGACGCTCTTCATCGGGTGCTCACGCAGGAACTCCTCGCAGAATTTGACCTCGTTGACAGTCTTGCCGTCGTACCATTCGGGGAGTTCAACCATGGCAGGCCTCCATAAGCCGGGCGGTTTTGCGCTCCACATCGCGAGTTTGTCCGGCGTCCGCGCCCGCGTCGAGCAGATAGCCTGTCCACGCCTCGAGCAGGCAGGCTTCGCCGTAGTCCGAGCGCGTCTCCTCGTCCGGCGACTGCGGCGCGAGCAGCGTACGGCAGCGCGCGAGCTCGCGTTTGCACGCCGCCAGCCCCACAGGCGGCACAAGCCTGCCATAGCCGAAGTCCGCCGCCAGCCTCCTTGCCGCCTCGCTCTTCGAGCAGCCGAGCAGCCCGGCCGTGAGGTCGATTACATCTCCATGCGCTCCGCAGCCGAAGCAGTGGAAGTGGTCGCCGTAGAGCTTCAAGCTCGGCGTCCTGTCCGCGTGGAACAGGCAGCGCATGAAGCCGCGCTTCACCGTCCCGTAGCGCCGCGCCGCCTCGATGGGCGGCACCGTTCTTTTGATTTTGTTGTAGTCGATAGTTTTTTACCTCCTGTTTCAGTATATAAAAAGAGCGCCTGCCTTGCGGCAAACGCTCACGTCTTCGGGGTAACGCTACCCCTCTATTATAACATGGATTGAGAACGGTCAAATTGTTCCTGAGAACTAAAATTTTTTGAAAAATTTTCAGTCGAGGAATTTCTGGTACTCTTTAGTCACGAAATCCTCATAGGCTGCGGCTATTTTGGCGATACGCTTGTGTACGGCGCTCGCGGTCTTGAAGCCGACGGCGTCGGCAATCTCCTGCTCGGTGTGCTGTTCCATTCGCAACCTGAGAATCGCGCGATCCTGTTCGGACAGCCGCTGCGCAAAGGCGTCAATCTGCCCCTGCGAGAGCACCTTGCGTTCGAACTCCGCGCGCGGGTCGGTGACGTTCATAATGTCGCCGCCTTCT
>DVKN01000005.1 GCA_018716005.1 Candidatus Scatomorpha stercoravium | reverse complement strand
CGCCCGCCGCCCTCTCACGGGCCGCGCGGCGCTCGGCCTCCGTCAGCACCCAGCCGCTCATGGACGGCGAGACGCGCTCCGCCGCCGCGAGGAGCTCATATGCGCGCGCGTACCAGCGCCTGTACGAGCTCGAGAGGGAAAATACCTCCTCCCGCTTCGCTTCCGACAGCGCGCAGAAGCGCCCGAGGTCTATATAGTCCCCGTCCGCGCCGAAGGCCCCGGGCTCGAGCGCGTGCGGCGCGGTGCCGTCCGCCCAGGCGAGCTTCAGGGAGGGGATAATCACCGCGTCCAGAGAGTCCGGGTCGCCGGAGCAGAGGATATACTCCGCGTCATAGCCCATCGCCTCCGCCGCCTCGCCTATGCCGCGCATGAGCGTGGATTTCCCCGTGCCGGGGCCGCCCTTGATAATGTGCAGGTAGAGCCCGCCGGAGAGCTCCGTGTAGAGCGAGGCGAAGCCCCGCGCCGAGTTCGCGCCCAGGAACCATGTTTCCGCCATCTTTATACCTCCCGGATAAGTCTGCACCAGCCTATGCGCCGCGCCGCAAGATTGACAACGCCGCGCGCCGCGGTTATAATCGGCCTGAGGTGATGAGCTTGTATAAGACCATACTTTTCGACTTCGACGGCACCGTCTTCGACACCGGCGAGGGCATAATGAGGAGCGTGCAGTACGCCGCGGAGGCCTTCGGATATACCGAGCCCGACTGGCGCGCGCTCAGGAGCTTTGTCGGCCCGCCGCTCGTGGAGAGTTTCGCGCGGCGCTATAACGTGGACGCGGAGACCGCGAAGGCCATGTGCGCCAAATACCGCGAGCGCTACGCCGAGCGCGGCCTGGACGAGTGCCGCGCGTATCCCGGCGTCGTGGAGCTCGCCCGCCGACTGCGCGCCATGGGCGCCTCCGTCGCCGTAGCCACGGGCAAGCCCACGCCCTTCACCGTGGACATCCTCCGCCGCCATGGGGCGCTGGACGCCTTCGACGGCGTCCTCGGCAGCGAGTTCGACGGGACGCGCAACCACAAGTGGGAGACGATGGAGCTGCTGCTCGATAAATTCGGCCGCGAGAGCGCCGTCATGATAGGCGACCGCGACAACGACGTCCTCGCCGCGAAGCGCTGCGGCATACCCTGCATAGGCGTCCGCTGGGGCTACGCCGAGCCCGGCGAGCTGGAATCCAACGGCGCCATAGCCGTCGCGGAGTCCGCCGGAGACCTCGAGCGGATGCTCCTCGGCAAAGCATAATTTCCCCGCAGCCCGCCGCTTATATGCGCGCGGGGAGGAAAACGCAAAGGCAAATCTTGATTGAACCGCCCCGGTATGATATAATACCGGGGCTTAAATTACTGTAGGAGGCCGTACTATGGGCGCTATGATAACTGTTGAGAATCTGGCCGTGCAGTTCGGGGGGCAGGTGCTCTTCACGAACGCCGACCTCAGCTTTACATCCGGCAACTGCTACGGCATCATCGGCGCGAACGGCGCGGGCAAGTCGACCTTCCTGCGCGTGCTCTCCGGCGAGGTGGAGTCCAGCGCCGGGGCCGTACACATAGACCCGAAGGCGCGCATGAGCGTCCTGAAGCAGAACCAGGAGCTCTATAACGAGTACACGGTCATGGACACCGTCATAATGGGCAATAAGCGCCTCTACGACATAGGCAGGGAGAAGGACGCCATATACGAGAAGCCGGACTTCACCGACGAGGACGGCCTGCGCGCGAGCGAGCTCGAGGAGGAATTCGCCGAGCTCGGCGGCTGGGAGGCCGAGAGCGACGCCGGCAGGATACTCGGCGGCCTCGGCGTCGGCGCGGAGTTCCACTATACGCCCATGGCGGAGCTCGACGGCAGGCTCAAGGTCAAGGTGCTGCTCGCCCAGGCCCTCTTCGGGAAGCCGGACATCGTCCTGCTCGACGAGCCCACGAACAACCTCGACCTCGCGAGCGTCGTATGGCTCGAGGACTTCCTCATGGACTACGAGGGCACCGTCCTCGTCGTGAGCCACGACCGCTACTTCCTCAACAACGTCTGCACGCACATCGTGGACATAGACTACGGCAAGATAAGGATGTACGTCGGCAACTACGACTTCTGGTACGAGTCCAGCCAGCTCATGCAGAAGCTCATAAAGGACCAGAACAAGAAGGCCGCCCAGAAGATAGCCGAGCTCGAGAGCTTCATCCGCCGCTTCGCCGCGAACCGCTCGAAGTCCCGCCAGGCGACGAGCCGCCGCAAGCTCCTCGACAAGCTCAGCATAGAGGAGCTCCCCGCCTCCTCCCGCCGCTACCCCTGGGTCGGCTTCAAGGCCGAGCGCGAGCCGGGGAAGGACAGGCTCTTCGTCACGGACCTCAGCAAGAGCGTCGACGGCGTCCCGGTGCTCAGGAACGTCAGCTTCATCATGAACAGGGGCGACAAGATAGCCGTCATAAGCCGCGACGAGCGGGCCGTGACGCTGCTCTTCAAGCTGCTCATGGGCGAGGCGGAGCCCGACTCCGGCACGATAAAGTGGGGCGTCTCCACGACGCAGGGCTATATGCCGCGCGATAACAGCGCCTATTTTGAGGGCTGCGAGCTTTCCATAATGGACTGGATGCGCCAGTTCTCCGCCGACAAGCGCGAGAGCTACCTCCGGCAGTTCCTCGGGCGCATGCTCTTCTCCGGCGACGAGGTGTATAAGCCGGTGAACGTCCTCTCCGGCGGCGAGCGCGTCCGGTGCATGATTTCGAAGCTCATGCTCTCCGGCGCGAGCGTGCTGCTCCTCGACCAGCCCACGAACCACCTCGACCTCGAGAGCATAGCCGCGCTCAATAACGGCCTCGCCGCCTTCGAGCACAACGTTATCTTCTCCTGCCACGACCACCAGCTCACCCAGACCGTCGCGAACAGGATAATAGAGATTAACGCCGACGGCTCCATAACCGACCGCCAGTGCAGCTACGACGAGTACGTCCACCTCGCCGAGCTGGAGGCCGCCGCGAAGGCCCCGGCGAAGGCGGACTGAGCGCCTTGTGTTCGGGCGCGAAATATGGTAATATAATTAGTCAGCTCATCTGCTCACCGGGAGGGTATACATTTGACTATAGCATCCGCCATCTTCCTCGGGCTTGTGCAGGGCCTCGCCGAGTTCCTGCCCATCTCGAGCTCCGGACACCTGTCCGTATTGCAGAACCTGTTCCACCTCAACTCGCTCGAGGAGGGCCATCTCCTCTTTGACGTACTGCTGCACCTGGGCACGCTCGTGAGCATCTGCATCTGCTACTGGTCGGACATCACGGCCATCGTCCGCGAGGTGTTCATAGTGCTGCGCGGGGGCAGGACGGCCTCGGGCGAGCGCGTGACGGAGCCCCTCGGCGCGGCGCGGCTCTTCATGATGCTCGTCATAGCGACGCTGCCGCTCGTGCTCATAGTTCCCATAAACGGGCTCGTGGAGGAGCTCTACTACCAGACCTGGTTCATCGGCGTCGCCTTCCTGCTCACGGGCTGCCTGCTCTATGTGAGCGACCGCATGGCCCCCGGGCGCAAGACGGAGCGCAATATGCGCATGACCGACGCGCTCATAATCGGCCTCTGCCAGTGCGTGGCCACGATACCCGGCCTCTCCCGCTCGGGCACCACGATAACCGCGGGCATAGCCACGGGCCTCGACAGGCAGTTCGCCATGCGCTTTTCCTTCCTCCTGAGCATACCCGCCGTGCTGGGCGCGAACATACTCTCCATCTTCGGCGCGGTCAGCGAGGGCTTCGACGTCTCGCTCCTGCCCGCGTACCTCTGCGGCATGGCCGCCGCCGTCGTCTCCGGCATCGGGGCGATAATGCTCATGAAGCTCATCGCGAAGAAGAGCAAGTTCGGCTTCTTCACCTACTACTGCTGGGCCGCCGGCGTCGTGACGCTGGTGCTCTCGCTCAGCTATAATTGAGAAGGGAGTCTCTGAAAATGGCTAATTCCACCGGAGGGACTAAGAAGTCCGCCGGGACGGCAAAGAAAAATCCGCCCAGCCGCGCCAGGCAGAGCGCGAAGAAGCCGGCCCCGCGTCCCATAAGGCGCGAGGTGGGGGCCGTCGTCTGCGGCTTCCTCGGCATATTCTCGCTCATAGGCTGGTTCGGCGTCGAGGCGCTCTTCATAGACGTGTTCTGCGGCTTCCTGAAGGGCCTTCTGGGCTGGGGCTACTTTATCTTCCCCATATCCCTGCTCGCGAGCGCCTATATCCTCGCGACGCACCGGGGGAGGCCGGTCGCGCTGCGCGTGAGCTGCGCCATGCTCCTGCCCCTCGTCATAGGCGCGGCGGCGCATATGCTCTTCGCCGGGGAGGGCTTCGGCTTCGACCGGAACTTCATGGACCTGTGCGAGACGCTCTACGTGTCCGGCACGCGGCTCGCGAGCGGCGGCCTGCTCGCGGGGCTCATATCCATGTCCCTCGTCAAGATGTTCAGCGTCTTCGGCGCGATCCCGGTGCTGCTGGTCGTGCTCTGCGCGCTCATAATGGGCATGGGCCGCATAACCCCCGCGATGCTCCTCGAGCGCTGGCGCGGCCGCAGCCGGGCCGAGTATGAGCCCGAGCCCGAGCCGGAGCGCCCCCGCAGGGCGGCGAAGGCCCCGAAGGCCGAGGGCGTCCCGGAGCGGGCGGAGCCCCGCCGCCGGAAGAACGTCTCCATAGACGTGCCCATGGACGACGAGCCCGACGAGGACGAGTACGTCGACCACTTCCGCGAATACACCCCGCCCGCCGAGGCGCGCGCCCGCCGCGAGGCCGGCT
>DVKN01000004.1 GCA_018716005.1 Candidatus Scatomorpha stercoravium | reverse complement strand
AAGTAGTCGTACCTGAGGTTCCCGGCCTCGGCGCGTATATCGCGCACGACGCCGCCCGCCGTCATCTCCTCCGCGAAACGCCGCGCCGCTCCGTCCCGCCCGGTGTAGTAGAGGTTCATCGTAATGGCCATTCACTTCACCTCCGGCATGTTTATTATGCGCTTTACGTCGTTGGGGGCGAGCTTCAGGACGCGGCGGTCGTAGGTTATGAGGCCGTTGAGCTCCGTCTCGACGTCGGTGAGCTGGGTGTATATCGCGGCGGCGAGGCCTTTCATGCAGGCGGGGCGGATCTGGCCGTCGTAGAGCAGCGTCAGCGCGCGGCGGTATTTGTCCGGCTCGCGGAACTTCTTGTAGCCGAAGGGCTTGTCCGTCTCCGCGTGGCCGGGGACGGGCAGCGTGTAGCCTCCGAACTCGCTGAGTATCACGCAGCGGCCGAGCTTGTCGGGCTTGTGCTTGTAGTCGTCGAAGTAGAGGTGTCTGCTCCTGAGCTCGCCCGTGCCCTGGTCGTGCCAGCCGCTCGCGCGGTCGATGAGGCGCGTGGGATCTATGTCCGCGACGGCGTCGGCGAGCGCGTCGGAGTCGAACTGGCCCCAGCCCTCGTTGAATATGACCCACATGACGACGCTCGGGTGGTTATAGAGGTGCGAGACCATGTCCAGCAGCTCCTCGCGGAACTCCTCGCGGCCGCGCTGCTCCTTGCGCGCGAACTTCACGTACTTGTCGTCGCGGCTGTGCGCGCCGGTCAGCAGGGGGGCGCTGACGGTGAGCGCGGAATAGCTCCCGCCGCCGTTCGGCATATCCTGCCAGACGAGCATCCCCAGGCGGTCGCAGTGATAGTACCAGCGGTCGGGCTCGACCTTCACGTGCTTGCGCAGGGTGTTGAAGCCCATCGCCTTGGCCGCGGCGATGTCGAATACGAGTGCGGCGTCGCCGGGCGCGGTGTAGAGCCCGTCGGGCCACCAGCCCTGGTCGAGGAGGCCGTTCATGAAATAGGGCTTCCCGTTGAGCAGCAGGCGCTTCGCGCCGTTCCTGTCCTCGCCGACGGAGACGCTGCGCAGGGCGAAATAGCTCTCCGCGCGGTCCTCGCCGAGCGTGAGGACGAGCTTGTAGAGATAGGGGTCCTCCGGCGTCCAGAGGCGGACGTCGCGGAGCTTTATGAGCGCGCTCTCCCCGGCGGCGAACTCGAACTCCTCGCCGTCAATCTCCGCGCGCACCGTGCCCTCGCCGCCGACGTTGAGCTCGACCTCGCCGCTCTCGGGATGCGGCGTCACGAAGAGGCTGGTCATGTAGTTCTCCGGCACGCTCTCGCACCAGACGGTCTGCCATATGCCGCTCACCGGGCTGTACCATATGCCGCCGGGCTTGAGTTTCTGCTTGCCGCGCGTGTGCCAGGCGCGGTCCGTGGAGTCCGTGACGCGGACGACGAGGGTGTTTGCGCCCTCCGACAGAAGCTCGGTTATGTCCGCCGCGAAGGGGAGGGAGCCGCCCGTGTGCGAGCAGACGTCCTCGCCGTTGAGCCAGACGCGCGCGCACTGGTCGACCGCGCCGAAGTGCAGCAGCACGCGGCCTGCGTTGAAGCCCTCCGGCAGCTCGAATTCGCGCCGGTACCACAGGAATTCGCCCGGCTGCAGCACCCGCTCCACGCCCGAGAGGACGCTCTCCGGCGGGAAGGGGACGCATATCTCGAGATCGTACTCCTCGGGCTGGCGGTTCTCGCCGGTGAAGGCGCAGTCCCAGAGGCCGTTTAAGTTCAAATAGCTCTCGCGCCGGAACTGGGGGCGCGGGTATTCGGGCAGCGGCCGCTCGCGGTCGAGCGCCTCGCCCCATTTGGTAAGCAGCATTGGACCACCCCGTTCGAGTTTTTCTCAGCATATATTCTACACTAACTCGGCCGCGATGAAAAGACGCATTTTCCCTCTCGTCAGTTTGCACAAAAGAGCTAGTTAATTAACTAGCGAAGTGACGGCGCGAAATATGTATATTCTGTGAATTATGCAGAGTTGCTGTAAATAACACCCTTAAACTATTCAATTGTCAAGAAAAACACAGGATTGTTAAGAAAAAATCTTGGGAAAATGGCGTAATGACGTCATTTCTGCTGGACACAAATTGCCAAACGTGATAGTATATTATAGCTGTAAGATCTACGAGAGGTGATGCTCATGCCTTATAAGTATTATGGCGGCGTCCACCCGGACTATGCGAAGACCGCGGCGGGGAGCCCCGTGCGGCCGATAGCTCCGCCAAAGCAGGTCGTGCTGCCGATGGTACAGCACATCGGCGCGCCCGACCAGCCCACGGTCAAGGTGGGCGACACCGTCAAGGTGGGCCAGGTGATAGGCCGCAACGACGCGCCCGTCTCCGCCCCGATACACGCGACGGTGTCCGGCACCGTTGTGGCCGTGGAGCCGAGGCGGCATATGCTCGGCGATATGGTCATGTCCGTCGTCATTGAGAACGACTTCCAGGACACGCCCTCGGAGGAGATGAAGCCTCTGAGCGAAGCCGAACTGAAGGACCCCGACGCCATCATCAGGCGCATACGCGAGGCCGGCGTCGTCGGCATGGGCGGCGCGATGTTCCCCACCGCGTTCAAGATTCAGGGGGCGCGCGGCAAGGTGGACACCCTTGTCATAAACGGCGCGGAGTGCGAGCCCTATCTCTGCGGCGACCACAGGACGATGCTCGAGCACCCCGAGGAGCTCCTGAAGGGCATCGAGCTCGTGCGCATCGCCCACGGCCTGGACAAGTGCTTCTACGGCATTGAGGAGAACAAGCGCGACGCGATAGACCTCCTCAACAGCCTCGACCCGGCCAAGTACGGCGTCGAGATAGTGCCCGAGAAGGTCAAGTACCCCCAGGGCGCCGAGAAAATGCAGGTCAAGGCCAACACGAACCGCGAGGTCAAGCCCGGCGGGCTGCCGAGCGGCGTGGGCGCGAACGTCGTCTCCACCTACACCTGCTACACCATCTACCGCGCCTGCTACGAGGGCGTGCCCTCCATCGAGCGCGTCGTCACCGTGGCGGGCGACTGCGTGGAGGAAGCGCAGAACCTGCTCGTCCGCTTCGGCACCCCGCTTGAGCACATCTTCGCCGAGGCCGGCGCGGACATGGACCGCGTCGAGCGCATCTGCATGGGCGGCCCCATGATGGGCATCTGCGTGGCCGACCCCACGGCCGGCTCCGTCAAGGGCGCGAGCGGCCTGCTGCTCTTCAGCCATGACATGAACCGCGAGAGCGAGACGCCGACCTGCATCCGCTGCGGCAACTGCGTGGCCCACTGTCCCATGAAGCTCGAGCCCATCTATATGTATATGTACGTCCAGCAGGGCGACATCAAGAAGATGGAGCAGTACCACGTCATGGACTGCTTCGAGTGCGGCTCCTGCTCCTACGGCTGCCCCGGCCGCCTGCCGCTTACGCACACCTTTAAGCTCGGCAAGGCCATGATTAACGCCCACCGCGCCGAGGAGCGCGCCAAGGCCGAGGCCGCCAAGATAAACGCCGCCGTCGCCGCCGAAAAGGCGAAGATGGCCGCCGAAGGAAAGGAGGCGAGGGCGTAATGGAAGAGAAAAAGCTGTTCAAGGTGACCTCGAACCCCATACTGAGGACCCCGAGGGGCACCGATAAGATAATGCTCGACGTCATAATCGGCCTCATCCCGGCCCTTGCCGTCGGCATCTGGCAGTTCGGCATGAACGCCGCGATACTCCTGGTCGTCAACGTCGCGGCCTGCGTCTTCTTCGAGTGGGTCTACCGCAAGCTCATGAAGAAGAACTGCACCGTCGGCGACCTCTCCGCCGTCGTCACCGGCATACTGCTCACCTGCGTCATGCCCTCGAACGCCCCCTGGTGGGTCGGCCTCATAGGCTGCTTCTTCGGCATAGTCGTGGTAAAGCAGCTCTACGGCGGCATCGGCAAGAACTTCCTGAACCCCGCGCTCGCCGCCCGCGCCTTCCTCAGCGCGGCCTACGCGGCCTTCATGACCAGCTGGGCCGTGCCCGCGGCCATGAGCGGCGTCGTCGACGCCGTCACCATGAGCACCCCGCTCAGCTACCTGCACAACGGCGACCCGCTGCCCGAGTACTTCAACTACCTCAATATGTTCCTCGGCGGCATCCCCGGCAGCATAGGCGAGACAAGCGCCCTCGCCATCCTCGCCGGCGGCGCATGGCTGATGCTCCGCAAAGTCATCACCTGGCGCATCCCGGTGAGCTTCATCGGCTCCGTCGCGGTGCTGACCCTCGTCTTCGGCTGCGAGGGCTACGGCAACGTCGAGTGGATGCTCTACAACGTCCTCTCCGGCGGCCTCCTGCTCGGCGCCTTCTTCATGGCCACCGACTACTCCACCAGTCCGGTCAACCTCAAGGGCCAGATCCTCTACGGCATCGGCTGCGGTGCGGTCACCGTGCTGATTCGCTACTTCGGCTCCTATCCCGAGGGCGTCAGCTACGCCATCCTCGTCATGAACTGCTGCGCCTGGGCTATCGACAAGGCCCTCAGGCCGCGCCAGTTCGGCGTCACCGCCGAGGACGTCAAGGCCGGTAAGGCCGCGGCCAAGGCGGCCAAAAAACAGGCAAAGGAGGCTGCGGCAAATGACTGAGACCAAGAAAGCCAAGGGCGGCAGCCAGATAGTCAAGCTCGCTGTCATCCTCTTCCTCGTGAGCGCGATAACCTCCGGCGTCCTGGGCCTCGTGAATATGTTCACGAAGGACATCATCGCCGAGCAGCAGCGCCTCAAGACAGAGGCGGCCTATAACGCCGTGCTCCCCAGCGAGAGCGGCTACACCACGATAGAGTTCGACCCGGACGATCCCGCCTTCGCGAACGTCGACGCGCTCTCCGCCGCCGGCGATAACGGCTGGGTCGTGGAGCTCACCTTCTCCGGCGCGCAGGGCTCCATCACCGCCGCCTTCGGCGTCGGCAGCGACTACGTGATTACCGGCGCGAGCGTCATAGACCACGCCGAGACGAGCGGCCTCGGCGCCAAGATAACCGAGGAGGGCTTCCTCGAGAGCCTCGTCGGGCAGAGCGAGGGCATGGCCGTCACGAAGGACGGCGGCACCGTCGACTCCATCACCGCCGCGACCATATCCTCCAGGGCTATGGCCAACGCCGCGAACGCCGCTATCGCCGCCTGCAAGGCGCTGGGTTAAGGAGGCTTTGAAATGACGCTTAAACAACAGTTCAAGGAAGGCCTCATCACCAATAACCCTGTCCTCGTACAGCGCATCGGTATGTGCTCCACCATGGCCATCACCACCACGCTGTTCAACGGCATCGGCATGGGCCTCTCCGTCCTCATCATCCTGACCTGCTGCAACGTGGCCATCTCTGCGCTGCGCAAGGCCATCCCGAACGACATCCGCCTCGCGATTTTCGTCGTCGTCATCGCCGGCTTCGTCACGATAGTCGACCTGCTCCTGCAGGCCTTCATACCGGCGCTCTCGGCTTCGCTCGGCGTCTTCATACCGCTTATCGTCGTCAACTGCATCATCATCGGCCGCGCCGAGGCCTTCTGCCAGCACGAGCCGATAGGCCCGAGCTTCTGGGACGGCATCTTCCAGGGCTTCGGCTACACCGTCGTCCTCGTGGCCATGTGCCTTATCCGCGAGCTCCTCGGCTCCGGCACCTTCGGCACCGGCATCTTCGAGATAGTCAACGGCGCGCTGCACGTGACGCTCGACGGCTCCGCCGCCGGCATCCGCATCTTCCCCGAGCAGTTCGGCGCGACGATACTGATAATGCCCTTCGGAGGCTTCCTCACCCTGGCGGTCCTGCTGGCCGCGATGCAGTACGCGCTGCGCAAGGGCGCGGAGAAGAAGGAGAAGGCCGCGCGCGCCGCTAAGGTCGAGATCCCGGCTCCCGCCGAAGTAAAGGAGGCCGCTGAGTAATGAACATACTGACCATCGCGCTCGGCGCGATTTTGATGAACAACTTCATCTTCTCGCAGTTCCTCGGCTGCTGCCCCTTCCTGGGCTGCTCCACGAAGGTCGACACCGCCGTCGGCATGGGCATCGCGGTCACCTTCGTCATGGGCCTCGCGAGCGCCATCTGCTACGCCGTCAACCTGCTGCTCGTGCAGCTCGGCCTCGGCTATATGAGCACCCTGGCCTTCATCCTGGTCATCGCCGTGCTCGTGCAGTTCGTCGAGATGTTCCTCAAGAAGAGCGT
>DVKN01000291.1 GCA_018716005.1 Candidatus Scatomorpha stercoravium | reverse complement strand
GATTATCGACGACGCGAAGAAGGACGCCGAGGAGTAATCAGCTAAGCAGGGCCCGGGTCACCCGGGCCTTGCCATGTCCTTCGCGGCATCGGCAATTCCGGGGCGCTAGCCCCCGCGAACAAAGGTGAAATATTTGAAACGCAACGCTAAAACCAACTCCACGTTTATGCTCTGGACGGGCGGCATCTTCGTCTGCCTCATAGCCGCGCTGCTCGCGCTCGTGCTCTCCAGCTGCGGCGGCGGCGGGGACGTGCCCATAACCACCCTCCCCCCGACCCAGACCGAGACTCCCAAGGACGACGGCACGGGCGAGACCCCCGGCGCCGAGACCGAAACCCCGGGCAGCGAGACCACCCCGGGCACCCAGGCGACCAACCCGCCCGCCGAGACCACGGCGAATCCGGGCGGCCAGACGAACCCGAGCGGCGTAGTAGCCCCGGGCGTCGCGCTCGGCCAGACGGCTGACGCGGGCCAGGCGTATATCGACAAGCTGACCTTCCTCGGCGACAGCACCACCTACGGCCTGAAGGCCTACTCCATGCTCTCCGGCGGCCAGAACACCACCCAGGTCTGGACGCCCAGCAGCGGCACGCTGACGCTCTCCTTCTACGAGACGGCCACCATCGTCACGCCGAACGGCGAGATGCTGATAAAGGACGCCGCGGCCGCCTACCAGCCAGAGTACCTCGTCATAACCCTCGGCGTGAACGGCGTGAGCTTCATGGACGAGGCCTCCTTCAAGGACTGCTACACCAAGCTCATCCAGAACGTACAGGCCGCGAGCCCGAACACGAAGATAATCTGCAACAGCATCTACCCCAACATGACCAGCTACAAGTACTACGGCGACATCAACAACGAGAACATCACCCGCGCCAACGGCTGGATCCAGGAGGTCGCCGCCGCCACCGGCACGCGCTACTCCGACACCTGCTCCGTGCTCAAGGACGGCAACGGAGCCCTCCGCGCCGACTACTGCAACGGCGACGGCATCCACCTCAACGCGGCCGGCTTCACCGCCGTGCTCAACTACCTGCGTACCCACGCATACCAGTAAACGAGAGAAAGGGCGGCCCCCACAAGGCCGCCCGCATTCAGAAAGGTGTGGCTCAATTTGAAAAAGCGCGTTGCCCTCTTGCTCGCGCTCGCGATGTGCCTCGCGGCGCTCTCCGCCTGCGGCTCCGACGGCGAGGCCGCCGACCCGGGCTTCGACGCGGTGGCTGAGGCCGTAAAGGCCGCCGCCGGTACCGAAGGCATGGCCGAGCAGAGCGCGGACTACATCGCCAATATGTTCAAGCTCGACTCCGGCAGCTATGCCGACGCGCTCGTCATGATAGCGAACATGGGCACTAGCATAGACGAATACGGCATCTTCCACGGCTCCGACGCCGCCCAGGCCGAGGCGCTGCACACCGCGGTGCAGGATTACCTCCAGCTCAGGCTCGACGCCTGGATGCCCGAGTATATGCCCGAGGAATTCCCCAAGCTCCAGAACGCCAAGGTCTGGGCCGAGGGCAATTACGTCTTCTACGCCATCCTCGGCGAGGACGCCAAGACCGCCGCCGGCGACGCCTTCACCGGCTGCTTCGCCGCCTGACCGGCAACCGAAAGGGCCGCTCCCAAAAAGGAGCGGCCTTTACTTTTTTTATATTGCGCCCCGCCCCGCGCTGTGTTAAAATTGGGACGAGCAAGAGGGGAACGGCTTGACCTCCTGGAGTTACATAGGAGGTGACGCCATGACAGCTTTAGAAGTCATCGGGCTGCTGAACCTGTTAGCCGTTGTGATTTTCGGCGTCATTAACGTGATAAAGAAATAACCGCCCCCCAGCATAAGGAACGGCCATTTCTCAAGCTATAAACTTGACGGAGGTGAGCCGGGCCCGTTGCCGCGGGCGCCCCCTCTTGTGCGCTTATTATACCATCCGCCGCCCCTAAAGTCAAGGCGGCGGAAGGGTTATAATAGATATATGGATTTTGGGAGGAAGAAACATGAACAACGTACTATGGAACACTTTGGCCGAACTCAAGGGCCCGAAGTACCGCTGGGTCGACCTCACGCACGAGCTGAGCCCGGAGACGCCGCACTGGTACGGCTTTAAGCCGCTCGAGGGCACGCTGCTCTTCGACTACATGCCCGGCACGCCCGAGGACATGGCCGCGCCCATGCGCTGCATCCAGTACTCCGTCGCGAGCCAGTACGGCACGCACGTGGACGCGCCGCGCCACTTCCACGAGCACGGGCGCACGATGGCGCAGATAGGCGTGAAGGAGCTCGTTTTCCCGCTGTGCGTCATAGATAAGAGCGCCGAGTGCGCTAAGGACCCGGACTTCATGCTCACCGTGGACGATATCCTCGCCTGGGAGGCCGAGTACGGGCGCATACCCGAGGGCGCGTTCGTCGCCTTCCGCTCGGACTGGTACGTGAAGCCGAACCTCGATAACCCCGACGAGAACGGCCAGCCCCACTACCCCGGCTGGGACGTGAACGCCATACGCTGGCTCGTTGAGGAGCGCAACATCGGCGCTATAGGCCATGAGCCCGCCGACACCGACCCCGCCAAGGTCACCACGAAGCCCGACGCCTACCCCTACCCCGGCGAGCAGTACATACTCTCCGTCGACCGCTTCCAGATAGAGGTCATGCGCAACCTCGACCAGTGCCCGCCCACCGGCGCGCTCATAGTCTGCTCCTTCCCCCGCCTCCGCGACGGCGTAGGCTTCCCCGCCCGCTGCTTCGCCATCTGCCCCAACGACTAGCGGCGTGTCTCGGCTCACAATGCGGCGGGCTGTGCCCGCTGACAATGCGTTACGTACGTAAGCTATAGACGAAAGAAGCCGCTCGGTAACTATACCGGGCGGCTTTTCCGACGTTATGGGGGTGCGTATGGGATGGATGTGCTGCGGCCCCATAGCGCCCCTTCGTAAGGGGAGCTGGCGCGAAGCGCCTGAGGGGTCGAACGTTGCCATTAGCGGCATCGCCGGCTCATCTTAATAAACAGCTGCAAACCGCAGCCCGCGGGGCGTCGAGGACGCCGCCCCTTACGGGCGGGTGCGTGACGTACGTTACCGAGCGGAAAACCTGCGTAAACATTAAGCGTAGGTAACGCATTGGGAGCCGAGGCACTCGGCGCGGGGTTAATACGCCGCTATGCCGCCGTCGGCGCGGGGTTCGGTGGCGGCGCAGAGGGTGCCGTCTTCGCTCTGCCAGATTATCTGGCCGCGGCCGAAGTCTATGGGGTCGCCGCGGCTTATTTCATGCCCGCGCGCGGCGAGCTCTGCCGCCGTTCCCGCGTCGAAGCCGGGCTCGAGGCCGATGCTTTTGCCCTCGTACCACTGCCAGCGGGGCGCGTCGAGGGCCTCCTGGGGGTTCATGCCGAGGTCTATCATGTTTATCAGCGCCTGGACGTGGCCCTGCGGCTGCATGAACGCGCCCATCACGCCGAAGGGGCCTATGGGCCGCCCGGCGCGGCTGAGGAAGCCGGGGATTATCGTGTGATAGGGCCGCTTGCCGGGCGCGAGGACGTTCGGGCTCGCCGGGTCGAGGGAGAAGTTGCAGCCGCGGTTGTGCAGCGCTATGCCCGTGCCGGGCACGACGACGCCGGAGCCGAAGTTCTGGTAGTTCGACTGTATCCAGCTGACCATATTCCCCTCCCCGTCCGCGGCGCAGAGGTAGACGGTGCCGCCGCATTCCGGGCTGCCCGGCTCGGGGAAGAGGGCCCGGGGGCCAATCAGCGCGCGGCGCGAGGCGAGGTAGCCCTCCCTCAGGAATTCCCCCGCGCCGCAGCGCATATCCGCGGGCTCGGCGATATTCGCCTTGCCGTCCGCGTAGGCGAGCTTGAGCGCCTCGACGGCGCGGTGGACGCCCTCGGGCGAGCCGTCCGGGGCCGGGAGGCCGTCCAGTATGCCCAGCGTCTCCAGCACTACGAGGCCGTGGCCGTTCGGCGGGAGCTCCCAGACCTGATAGCCCCGGTAATCCACGCTCATGGGCTCCACCCACTCGGGCGAATGCGCCGCGAGGTCTTCATAACGCAGCCAGCCGCCGGTTTTGCGCGACCAGGCGTCCATCTCACGGGCGAGGCGGCCGCGGTAGAAGCTTTCGGCTTCGGTCTCCGCAATCTCGCGCAGCGAGGCCGCTAGCGCGGGGAGGCGCACGGTGTCGCCAGCGCGGGGCGCATGGCCGCCTGGGGCGAAGGTCTCGAACCAGGGCCGGAACAGCCCCTCAGCCGCGAGCGGCGAGAAGCGCTCGAATTCGCCCTCCCACAGTCGGGACACGACCGGCGCGAGGGGATAGCCGTTTTCCGCGTAATATACGGCGGGCTCCAGCAGTTCGGCGAAGGGCAGCCGCCCGAAGCGCCGCGAGGCCTCGGCCCAGGCGGCGGGGATGCCGGGCACTGTGACGGCCGGCCAGCCCTCCCGGGGTATGCCGCCCATGCGGCGGAGCGTCTCCGCGTCCGCGAGCGCTGGGGCGCGGCCGGAGGAATTGAGCCCGTGCAGCCGCCCGTCCGCCCAGATGAGCGCGAAGGCGTCGCCGCCGAGGCCGTTGGATGTGGGCTCCGTCACCGTGAGCGCGGCGGCCGCGGCAATCGCGGCGTCCACGGCGTTGCCGCCGCGGCGGAGCATCTCCAGCCCAGCCTCGGCGGCCAGGGGCTGGCTTGAGCAGACCACGCCCCGCCTCGCGAGCACGCAGCTGCGGCGGGAGGGATGGCGCGAGGCCGTTACGTCAAAGGGGAAGCGCATATTCTCCTCCCCTCATTCGTCCTGATAGCTCAGCCGGAGCACGTCGGGCCGCGCGTAGTGCCCGGCGGGGTCGAACTCCATGCGGCTCGCGAAGACCCGCGCCGGATCCAGCTCGCAGTAGATTATGCCCTCGCGGTCGAAGAACGGCTCGGCGATATATTCCCCGTCCGGGCCCACGACGCAGCTCCCGCCGCGGCAGATAAGCTCCGGCAGCGCCTCCGCCTCGGCGCGCGA
>DVKN01000290.1 GCA_018716005.1 Candidatus Scatomorpha stercoravium | reverse complement strand
CACCCCGCCAAGACGGAGGTCAAGTTCTCCGACGAGCGCGCCGTCTTCAACGCCGTCCACTACGCCGTCCTCGGCGCGCTGGAGGCCGACCGCCCGCCCGTCGAGGCGGCTGAGAGGCCGCGCGTGAGCTTTGCCCCCGCCGGGGCCGCCGCCGCGGAAGCCCCCGCGCGCACGACCCCGCCCCGCTGGGTATCCGGCGGAGGGGCCGCGCCCTCCCCCGCGCCCTCTCCCGCTCCATCCGCGCCGGAGCCGGCGGCGCAGCCGCGCGCCGGGCGCGCGCCCTCTTACGCCGCGGGCGGGCTTTTCTCGCCGCGCCGCGCCGAGCCCGAGGAGGACGTCTTCATGCTGCGCAGCCCCATGCCGGCCTATCAGACCGCCTTCGACCTCGGCGCGCCGGAAGCCCCCGCCGTCAGGGCCGAGCCCCCCGAGCGGCCCGAGCGCGGCCCCGTCCGGCTCATAGGCGAGGCGCTGGGGCTATACATCCTCTGCGAGCAGGACGGCGCGCTCGTCATAATAGACAAGCACGCCGCGCACGAGCGCCTCTTGTACGATTCCCTCACGGCCTCCGGCGCGGACGTCCACACCCAGCAGCTCATCGAGCCCGCCGTGCTGACTGTCTCGCCGGACTGCGCCGAGGCGCTCGAGGCCCACGCCGCCGAGCTCGCCGCCTGGGGCTTCGAGTTCACGGGCTACGGCCCCAACGCCTTCGCGCTGCGCTCCGTCCCCGCCGGGCTGAGCGGCGAGGCGGCCGCCGCCGCGCTCGAGGAGGCCGGCGAGGCCCTCGCCCGCTCGCGCACGCCCGACATCGCCTCCGCGCGCGCCGAGCTCCTTAAAACCGTCGCCTGCAAGGCCGCCGTCAAGGCCGGCCCGCCCAGCGAGCCCGAAGAGCTCCGCGCCCTCGCCGAGGCCGTCTGCTCCGGGAAAATACGCTACTGCCCCCACGGCCGCCCCGTCGCATGGGTGTTGACGAGGAAGGACCTGGATAAACAATTCAAGAGAATTGTATAAGGATTTTCCGGGGGTGCTTTCTTTGGTCTTGCCAAAGAAAGCACCCCCGGACCCCCGAAAGGAAAAACGCTTTTGGCGCGTCTGACCAAAGTGATGCCCGTCCTCGCCGGCTGCGATGTGCCGGCTTTGGACTGGCGACGTGGTCGGGGTTGCCGCAACCCAGAGGCTCCCCTGCAAGGGGAGCTGGCGCCGAAGGCGGCTGAGGGGTCAACCGCTAAAAAAATGTCCGGGAATTCATCGAATTCCCGGACATTTCTTACCTATTGCCTCACATCAGTTTCTCCAGCCATTCCTTCGCCGTATCTATCAGGCCGCCGCCGCTTTCGGCGGGAGGGTCGGTCTCAGGGGCGGGGTTTACGGCCGGGGCGCCGCCGGAGCGGGCTATGTAGCTCGTGAGCACGTAGCCGCGCTGGCCCTGGTATTCCACGCAGGTGAATTCGCCGGCGGGGCTCACGTAGGTCATCTCCCCGCCGCGGGGGATGGTCGTGAGCGCGGCCGCGCCGGTATTGGGCTCGGCGCGCAGGGTTATGAACTCCTCGCAGTCGGCGTACCAGGTCGTCCCGGCGAGGCTCTCGCCCGCGGGCGCGGCAGAAAGGCTCCAGAGCTGGGCTATCTGCGGCTCGAGCTTGTCGAAGCTCCAGGCCCGGCTGCTGAGCGCTATCGAGTTCGGGTCGTAGACGTTGAAGCCGAAGAGGCCGTGGTCCACTATGACGACGAAGTGCCCGCTTGTCGTGAAGTCGCCGGGCAGCATGCTCGCTATCAGCACCTCGCCGGCGTCGAGGCGGCTCTTCATCCCGTCCTCGTCCGCGGCCATGGTCTCGCTCCTGAGCCCCAGCTGCGCCGCGCCGTCCGTGAAGAGGCTCCAGGCCGTGCCCGCCCCGTTGACGTAGTAGCCCGCGCCCTCGGCCCAGTCCGCTATGCGCGCGGGGGTGAGGCCGGCGTCGCCCGTGAGGCATATCGCGGCCATGGAGAGGCAGGTGGGCCCGCAGGCCGTTATGCCCATGACGCTGCTGCCGTAGGCGTGGTAGGCCCAGCGGCTGTCGTACTGTATGAGATAGGGCACGGTGCCCTTCTGCGCCGTTATCACGGCGTTGACGCCGCCGGCGTCCTCGCCCCGGAAGGGCATCAGGAGCGCGAAGTCGAGCTTCTCCTCGCCCTGGAGCGCGGTCTTCACCGCCTCCTCGGGGTAAATCTCCAGATGGTCGGCGATGAAGTTCAGCCTGTCGGCGAGCTTGGGCTTGTTCGCGGCCATGCTCTCGAGCTCGGCCTTGTAGTCTATGCCGCACTCGTCGAGGCGCATATCCGGGCTTATCTCCCCGGCCAGGGCGTCGAGCGAATACGTGAAGCCGTCCTGCACGTTCGTGAGCTCCGGCGGCGCGAAGCGCGTGAAGCCGTCCGTGAAGCGCCAGACAAAGACCAGCGCCAGTATGAGTATGAGCGCAAAAATAACGAGCCCTGCCCGGCCTCGCCGCCTCCTGCGATAGCGGCGCGGGGGCGGCTCGTAATATCCGTCGCGGTAATAGCCGTCGTAGTCTCTCATGTCAACCTCCGCAGCTGTACTTGCTCAAAGGAATTATACCCTCCGTCCGGGGGCCGTGTCAAGCCGTGCAAAAAAGACGAAAAGCGCCCCTAAATGTTCCGGCGCGGCCCCGCCGCACCGCGAGATATGGCGGCGTCGGGCGGCGCTTTTCGTGAATTTCGACAAAACTGTGAAATGAGCATATAATCCCTTGACATTGCGGGCGCGCGATGGTATATTGTGACTAAGAAAGATAAGGCGAAGCAATCGGCTGACAGGGCCGGACAGCCGGCTGAAAGGTTGAAGCAATCGGCTTATCTTATAACGTCGGAGGGCGCCGTTGTTCCGAAACACAGCTGCAAAGGGGAACAGGGACTCCGAATTCTAAGAAAGAGAGGTTAAAAGATGTTAGATATCAAGAATCACGGCATCTGACTCTCATGGAGAGCTGTCAAGAGCGTGATTCCCATTAACTCGGTAAACCCGAGAGCTTTTCAAAACACTTAAAGACAACATAGCCCGATACGGCGCGAAAGCAAAGTAAGGCCGAGGCCTGGGGGGCCGAAGGCATGGCTGGAGAGCTAAGGCCGGGTGTCATTAAGGACGAAAAGTACTCAGAGGCTCAGAAGAGTTGCGGATGGGATCAAGGCAGGCAGTTTAAAGTGAGGGTCAGATGTTCTTTTTTTATGCCCTTTTCACCCGCCCCGGCGGGTTTTTGCCATATATGAGGGAGCCCGGCCTTAACGGCCGGGCTTTCTGTCAGAATGTCACGGTTATCGTGGTGCCCTTCCCGGGCTCGCTCTCGAGGCGGACGTCGGCGTTGTGGTACTGGGCGGCGTGCTTCACTATGGAGAGGCCGAGGCCGGTGCCGCCGGTCTCGCGAGAGTGGCTCTTGTCCACGCGGTAGAAGCGCTCGAAGACGCGCTCCTGCGCCTCGCGGGGTATCCCGACGCCGTTGTCGCTGACGGTGACGGCGACGCGGCCCTCCGCCGTGCGCGAGACGTCTATGTTCGCGCGGCCGCCGCTCTTCGAGTATTTTACGGCGTTGTCGGCGAGGTTCCAGACTATCTCCCAGAGCAGCTGGCGTACGCCGTTGACGCGCTCGGCCGTGCCGGACACCGTGAGCGCGACGCCGCGCGCGGCGGCCTCGTTCTCGAGCGCGGAGGCCGCGTCGCGGGCGAGGGCGAGCATATCCGTGTCCTCGCGCGGGAACTCCTCGCCCTCGTCGAGGCGGGAGAGGTTTATGACGTCCTGCACGAGCTCCACGAGCCGCGCGGCCTCGCTCCTTATGCGGCCGAGGAAGCGGTCGCGGTCCTCGGGCTTCACGAGCCCGTCCTGCAATAGCTCCGCCGCGCCCATAATGGAGTGGAGCGGGGTCTTGAGCTCGTGGGAGACGTTCGCGGTGAACTCGCGCCTCAGGCGCTCGGCGCGCTGCTTTTCGGTCACGTCGACGGCCAGCAGCACGGTGCCGCGCCGCTCCCCGCCGGTCTCGACGGGGCTCGCGGTCAGCAGGTACTCGCGCTCGCCGCGGCTCAGGCAGCACTCGGCGCGGCCGGAGGCGCTGCGCTCGAGGAGCTCGCGGAGCTCCCGGCTGCGGTCCACGGCGAGCACGTCGCTGCCCTCGCCGACGCCGTCCGCGCCGAAAATCTCCCTCGCGCTGCGGTTTATGCTCATGACGAGGCCCTGGCTGTCTATGAGGATGAGGCCCTCGCTCATGGAGCCGGTGACGGCGGCGAACTCCTCCTTGCGGCGGCGCAGCTCCTCGAGCTGGCCGGAAATCTGCCTCTGCTGCTGCTCCACGCGGGTCAGGAGCGGGCTGAGCTCGTCGTACGCGTCGTTCTCGAGGGGCTTGTCCAGGTCTATGGCGTTGAGCGGGCCCACTATGCGCTTCGAGAGCCGGCTCGCGAGCCAGCCGGAGAGCAGCAGGGCCAGCACCAGTATGAGCACCAGCGGCTGGATTATGCCGAAGAGCAGCGCGGGCAGGGTGTAGTGCGACTCCGCCGTGCGCAGCACACTGCCGTCGGAGAGGCGTATGGCGTAGTAGACGGTCTTCTCCGAAAGGGTCGAGCTCGTGCGCTCGCCCTCGCCGAAGCCGTATTCCAGGGCCTCGCGGAACTCCTCGCGCTCGGCGTGGTTCTCCATCTCGCCGGCCTCGGCGTCGCTGTCGTATATAACGGTGCCGTCGGCGGCTATCCAGGTGAGGCGCACCTCGCCGTCGTCGACCGTCTCGAGGTATTCGAGCCCGGCGCGCTCCACGCCGTTCGCCGCGAGCCGCGCCTCGACGCGCAGCTGCTCGGCCTGGCGGTCGGAGAAGTAATTGTACATCGTGCCGACGACCAGCGCGAGCCCGGCGAGGAAGACGGCGAGGCTCGCGAGAAATACGCTGCGGAATATCCTTCTTGTCACGGCTGCGCCTCCATCCTGTAGCCGACGCCGCGCACGGTGCCGATGAGGCCGCCGGCCTCGCCGAGCTTCTGGCGCAGCGTGCGGATGTGTACGTCGACGGTGCGGGTCTCGCCGTCGTAGTCCGTGCCCCAGACCTCGCTCAGGAGGCGGTCGCGGGTGAATACGACGCCGGGCTTCGCCATCATGGTCCGCAGGAGCTCGAACTCCTTGAGCGTGAGCGTGACGCCCCTGCCGCCGACGCTGACGGTGTGGGCCGCGGTGTCGAGCGTGAGGGGCCCGAGCGTGAGCGGGGCCGCCTCGCGCGCGGGGCCCGTCCCTCCCGCGCGCCGGAGCACGGCGCGCACGCGGGAGACCATCTCCATCATGCCGAAGGGCTTCACGAGATAGTCGTCCGCGCCGGAGTCGAGGCCCGTTATCTTGTCGTACTCCTCGCCGCGCGCGGTGGCCATTATGACGGGCACGCTGCGCGTGAGCGCGGAGAAGCGTATGCGCTTCAATATCTCCAGCCCATCCTCGCCGGGCAGCATGACGTCGAGGATTATGAGCTCGGGCAGGCGCTTTTTAACCGCGGCGAAGAGCTCCTCGCCGTTCTCGAAGCCCTCGGCCTCGAAGCCGGTGGAGCGCAGGGCGTAGACCTCTATATCGCGGATGGCAGCGTCGTCCTCTACGCAGTAAATCATGTTCGCAACTCCCCTTCCAACGCTGTTAATCACTTGCCGGAAAAGCCGGGCCGGCGGCCCCGTCAGATGACCTCCCCGCCCTTGTAGAGCCCGGTCTCGGCGAACTCGACCCACTCGGCGATGTTCGTCGCGTGGTCGCCTATGCGCTCGAGGTACTTGGCTATCATCAGGAGGTCGAGCGCGTACTCGCCTTCGCCGCGGCTCTGGGCGAGGCGGTCTATGATGCTCTTCTTTATGCGGTCGAAGAGGGCGTCGGCCTCGTCGTCGCGGTGCATGACGGCGACGGCGAAGTCCCTGTCCTGGCGCACGAAGGCGTCGACGCTGTCGGTGACCATGCCGACGACGGTGCGGGCGAGGTCGCCGAGCAGGCCGGCGTCCTCGGCGGCGAGGGGGCCCATGAAGCCCGCGGTGTCCGCGATGTCGAGGGCCTGGTCGCCTATGCGCTCCATGTCGGTTATCATCTTGAGCGCGGCGGAGATGAGGCGCAGGTCGCGCGCGACGGGCTGCTGCTGCAATAGCAGCTTGAGGCAGAGCGTCTCTATCTCGCGCTCCTTCTGGTCTATCTGATACTCGAGCTCGCGCACGCGCCCGGCGAGGCTGCGGTCGTTATCCATGACGGAGCGCGCGGTGGTGGCGATGGCCTCCTCGCAGAGCGCGCCCATGGCTATGAGCTCGTGGTTGAGCAGGGCGAGCTGCTCGTCGAATTTTATGCGCATGTCAGCCGAACCTCCCTGTGATGTAGTCCTCCGTCCTCTTGTCCTGCGGGTGGGAGAAGAGCCTCTCCGTATCGCCGAACTCCACGAGCTCGCCGAGCAGGAAGAAGGCGGTCTTGTCAGAAACTCGCACGGCCTGCTGCATATTGTGCGTGACCATGATGACAGTATAGCGGTTTTTCAGCTCCATGGCAAGGTCCTCGATCTTGCTCGTGGAAATCGGGTCGAGGGCGGAGGTGCTCTCGTCCATGAGCAGGATGTCCGGCTCGACGGCGAGGGCGCGGGCTATGCACAGGCGCTGCTGCTGTCCGCCGGAGAGGCCGAGCGCGCTCTTATTGAGCCTGTCCTTGACCTCGTCCCATATCGCCGCGTCGCGCAGCGAGCGCTCGACGATGTCGTCGAGCTTCGCCTTGCCGCGTATGCCGTGGGTGCGCGGGCCGTAGGCGATGTTGTCGTAGATGCTCATGGGGAAGGGGTTCGCCTTCTGGAACACCATGCCTATCTGCTTGCGCAGGCGGGTGACGTCGACGTCCTTTCCGTAGATGTTCTCGCCGTTATAGATGACCTCGCCGTCTATTTTGACGCCCTCCACGAGGTCGTTCATGCGGTTGAGCGTCTTGAGGAAGGTGCTCTTGCCGCAGCCGGAGGGGCCTATGAGGGCGGTTATGCGGTTCGCGGGTATCTCGATGTTGATGTCCTTGAGCGCGTGGTTGTCGCCGTAGTAGAGGTTGAGGCTCTTCGCCTCTATTATGGTGCGCTCCTCGGAGCTGATAAGGGTGTCGTTCATATTATGCTCTCCCTGCACTCAGTTTTTCTTGAGCTTCTTGCCGGCGAATTTCGCGGCGAGGTTTATGGCGAAGGCGATAACGAGCAGCACGACCGCGACGGCGAAGGCCTCGTCGAAGTCCGCGCGCTCCTTCGCGTAGACGTAGAGGGACACGGTGAGGGTGCTTCCGGCCGCGCCGAAGAAGTTGGAGAAGAACTCGCCTATCGTGTCGCCGCCAAAGTTGGCCATGCGCATGCCCATGCCCGCGGTGAACATGAGCACGGCGCTCTCGCCGACGATGCGGCCTATGGCGAGGATGCAGCCGGTGACGATGCCGTCTATGCTGCTCGGGAGGACGACGGTGCGTATCATGTGCCACTTGCCGCTGCCGAGGGCGAGCGAGCCCTCGCGGTAGCTCTGCGGCACGGTCTTGAGGCTCTCCTGCGTTGTCCGGATTATCGTGGGCAAGGTCATCATGACGAGGGTGAGCGAGCCCGCGATAAGGCTGGTGCCGAGGTCGAG
>DVKN01000289.1 GCA_018716005.1 Candidatus Scatomorpha stercoravium | reverse complement strand
CCCATAATATAGCCTTTTTCTGAGGGGCGCTTTCTTTTGTCTTGCCAAAAGAAAGCGTCCCTCAGACTCCCCGAAAGGAAAAACGCTTTGGGTGCGTCTATCCAAGGTGGTGCCCGTCCTCGCCGGCTGCGATGTGCCGGCTTTGGACTGGCAACGTGAGGGCGCGAAACGTGAGTTTCCGGATACTTTTTCCCCCTTCGAGTCCCATGGGCGGGCGACCCCGCCCGCCCTCTCGCCGCCAGGCGAGAAACTGCGTCAAGGTTGTATGGTTCCCGCAGCGCCCAGATACGCCGCAACCCAGAGGCTCCCCTGCAAGGGGAGCTGTCAGCGCAGCTGACTGAGGGGTCCGCCCGAAGGGCGGCGGGTTGGATGATAGACCATCCCATAGCTCCCCTTGTCAAGGGGAGCTGCCGTCGCAGGCGGCTGAGGGGTCAACCGCTAAATCAGCGTGAGATGGCGCCGTAGATTATCATGCCCAGCGCGCCTGTGATGAGGCAGGCGCCGACGAAGAGCAGGGCCTGGGTCAAGGCGCTCATTTTCCACATCTTTTCGGAGAGCTTTTTGCCGAATCTCCCGGTTTTCGCCGCGTTGAAGAGCAGCATGAGCAGGAAGATTACCGGGATCATTATCAGCGCGAACTCATCCCCCGCGCCGCTGCGCAGCCTGTTCATCCTACTTGTCCTCCAGCACCTTCTCCACGCTCAGGACCTTGCCCATCGCGAGGTCCTCGGGGACGTAGACAAAGCCGCACTTGGGGCAGACGGGCAGCTCTACGGGGAAGGCGTTGTCCAGGTAGCCGAAGACGGCGTTGGCCTTCACGAGCGGCACGCCGCATTTATGGCAGCTCAGCTTGCCCTCGGGGTCGATTACGTAATAGCTCTTCTGCTCGTCCATGTACTCACCTCGTCTCTATGGTCATGCGGTGGCTGTACGCGCGGCGGACGGTATAGCCCTCCGCGTCCTCGGTGAACTTCACCCAGAAGGTGACGTTGCCTATCCTGTGCCGCGTGACCAGGAGGCCCGTGTCGTTCTCGAGCACGGCCTCGCCGCTCTCGCGGTAGTGCTCCATAACGCTGAGCACGTCGGTGTCGAGTATCATGCGCTCCTCCATGAGCGCCCTCGCCTCGTCCGTTATCTCGAGGCGGAATCCGAGCGGCTTTTTCATTTCATCCTCCCCCCACAGCTCGCGCAGCAGGCCGCGGCGCAGCTCCAGCCTGTTGCGGCGCTTCTCGCTGATGCCCGGCGGCGAGCCCGCGCCCGCGCCGTACACGAGCTCGATTATATGCGCGCTCTCGGCCCCGGCCCGCGCATAGCGGTCGCGGCAGCCCATGCAGTAGGTGAGCTGCACGCCGTCGGTATCCCGGAGCGCGAAGTCCGTCATCTCCCTCGCCACCTCCGGCTTCGCGTAGCCCGCGAGGCCGCCATAGCCGCAGCAGGGCGCGCGGTCGCCGCTGTATTCGGGCTCCGTCACCGAGCAGCCGAGGCGCGCGGCCAGCTCGCGGACGGCCCTTTGCGTGCGCTCGTTGCCCCGCGCGCCGCAGGCGTCGTGAAGCGTGACCGGCCCGACGGCCTTGGGCGCGTCGGGCGGGAGGCCAATCTCAAGCAGCACGTCCCATATCCCCGCGCACTCGCCGAGCCCGGCGAGCGTGTCCGTGCAGGTGGGGCAGGCGGTTATTATCTTCGGCCTCCCCATGGCCTCGAGCGCGGCGGCGAGTTGCGCGCGCGTCTCCTCGAAGAGCTCCTCGCGCCCGGCCCAGCGCGACATTATGCCGCAGCAGCCGAGGATTATCCCCACGCCGCCCGTGAGGCGCTCGCGCAAATCCGCGTACGCGCGCCGGACGGCCTCCGGCGCGCAGGCCGAGGCCTGGCAGCCGGGGAAGAAGACGTATTCGCACTTCTCGAAGCCCGGCTCGGGCCGCGCGAGGAAGGCCTCGCCGTTCGAGAAGAGCTGGTCGTAGAGCGCGAACTCGTGCACCGCGAGGCTCATCTTCCCGGTCGCGACCATGTTCCGCCGCGCGGAGAGGCATATCTCCGCCATGTCGTAGCCGTTCGGGCAGGTGATCGTACACTGCTTACAGAGCGCGCAGGAGTTTATGGCCCCGTTCATCATGTGGTCGCCCATGATTATGCCGACGTTGTTGTATATCTCGCGCGTGAGTATGCGCGGGAACTTGCCGTAGTGCTGCATCCAGGCGCAGCCCTTGACGCACTCCTCGCAGCGGCACTGTATGCAGCGCCGCGCCTCGGCCATGGCCTCCTCCGGGCTGTATACGCCCTTCTCCGGCACCCTCCGGCCGGGCTTCGCGGCGGAGAGGTCGGTGTACAGACGGCTCTCCGCGGGGCCCTCCTCGCCGCGGGAGTTCGCGGGGCTCATGCCCTGCGCGAGCCGGTCGGCGCTCACGCCGGCGCGCCTCGCGTCGAAGAAGGCGCCTATTACGCCGCGCTCCTCCCAGGGCCGGGCGAGGACGCGCGCCCCCTCGCAGTAGAGCGTGATGGGGTCGGGCTCCCAGGCGTCGAGGGCGGCGAGGCACTCGCGCGAGACGGCGGCGAGGTCGTACTTCTCCCGCTCGGCGGCGATGAAATCCCGCGTGAGCTCCGCGCCGTATACGACGCGCAGGTCGAGCGCGGCGAGCTCCGCCTCGGCCGCGGCGGCGTCCTCGCCCGAGAGGAAGGGCGCGCACCTCCCTATGACCTCCCCGGCCGAGGCCTCGGCGGCGTAGAAGACCGTGGGATAGCTCTTGCCCGCGAGCTCGGCGGCGACGACGAGCGTAAAGAGCTCCGCGCCGAAGACGGCGGCTGTCTTTTTCTTCTTGAATTTCAGGAGGCCGCGGCCCGTGCGCGGCTGGCCGTGGCGCATCGCCGCGCGCTCGAGCGCCGGCATATTGACGCTCTCGCAGCCTTCCACCTCGCCGAGGCGGCACTTCGCCGCGCAGGGGGCCTCGCAGCCGGCGGCGAGAATGCGCGCGAAGGGCGCGGCGCGCTCGAGCATGGCCCGGGCGGCGGTGAAATCCCCCTCGGCCGCGAGGCGCGTAAGCTCGCGCGCGTCTATCCGCAGCGGGCAGGCGGCCGAACAGAAGGCCGGCTGCTCGTGGACGCACAGGCTCTCGCGCGCGGCGAGCTCCTCCTTCGTATAGAGCATTTTTGTGCGGTATTCCCGCGTGGAACGCTCGGTAAAGTCCATGTTCATCCTCCTTTTGCGGGCAGGGCCGCGCTCAGTCCACCGAATTCCAGAATTCTATCTTATATACCTCGTCGTTTTCGCCGAAGATAAACCGCGTTACCGTCCGCCCGTCGCTGACGGAGACGCACGTCCCGCCGCGGCCCGCTCGCCGAAGGGCTCCGCGAGGTTAATAGGCCGCGGGCTCCATGCCGCAGGCGGCGAGGAGGGCTAGGGCGAATATCAGCGGAATCAGCTTTTTCATGCGCCATTCTCCTTATATGTCACGTCGTCGTATTCGCTTGTCGACCAGAAAATGGAGCGCAAAACCCCGTCCTCGCCGAAGCTCAGGCGCAGGAAGCTGTCTCCGTACCGGAAGCTCAAGTCCGGGCTGCCCTGATCGCTCACGCCAGGCTCGCCCCAGAGCCCTCCTGGCCCGCCGTAGAGCGGGCCGGCCATGAGGCCGGGCGTGTATTCCTCGAGCAGATATGGGAAGCGCGCGAGCGCGTCGGCAAGCGTGCTCTCGCCTATCTTCAGCCCGCGCACGGATATGGGCGCGCCGGGCGTCGCGGAGTAAAACGAATATATGTACCCGGCCTTGCGCGTCCAGAACTCCCGGCAGCTTATCGTGACGCCCTCGTACTCGTATTCGTGCCCGCCTGTTTTGACCACGCCGGGCGTACCGGCCAGCCGGGCCTCCGACATGCCCCGGTCGAGGG
>DVKN01000288.1 GCA_018716005.1 Candidatus Scatomorpha stercoravium | reverse complement strand
ATGGTGTGCGGCGCTGCCGCCTTTGCAGTGCTGGCGGCGCGGCTCTACTGGCTGCAGATTGTCCGCCACGACGAGCTCTCCGCCCGCGCGGAGGCCCAGCAGGTGCGCGAGACGACCGTCTCCGCCCCGAGGGGCACGATAACGGACAGGAACGGCCGCCCCCTGGCCGTGAGCGCGGGGGTGGACACGGTATACCTGAGCCCGGCGGAGATAGAGCTCTACAACGAGGACGCGGAGGCCATCGCCCGCGGGCTCGCGGACATACTGGGCCTCGAGTACGAGGACGTCTATGAGAAGACGCAGCCCGCCGGCTCCTGGTACGAGGTCGTCGCGCGCAAGATTGAGTCGGACGCCGCCCGCGAGGTGCGCGAATTCAAGGAGGAGGGCGGCTACAACGGCGTCAAGATAGAGGCCGACACAAAGCGCTATTACCCCAACGGCTCCCTCGCCGCGCACGTCATAGGCTTCACCGGCACGGACAACACCGGCCTCGGCGGCATAGAGGCGAAGTACGACTCCTTCCTCTCCGGCGAGAACGGCTACATAATGCGCTCCACGACCGCCGCGGGCACGGAAATGCTCTTCACGAGCTGGGAAGATTACTTCGACGCCGTGCCCGGCTGCGATGTGGAGTTGACTATTGATACCGCAATACAGTATTATATAGAAAAGCACCTCGCCCAGGCCGTGGAGGACTACGATATCCGAAACGGCGCCGCCGCCATATGCATGGAGGTTGACACGGGTGCTATACTGGCTATGGCGTCCCTGGGCAATTTCGACCTCAACGACTACCAGACAATCTCGGCTGAGGCCATGGAGCGCATAGACGCCGAGGCCTCCGGCGAGGCCGAGCGCTCGGCCATGATAGCCGCCGAGCAGCAGCTCATGTGGCGCAACAAGGCCGTCTCCGACACCTACGAGCCCGGGAGCACCTTCAAGATTATCACCCTCGCCATGGCCCTCGAGGAGGGCGCCGTGGACCTCGACTCGCAGTTCTACTGCGGCGGGAGCGTGACGGTGCCGGGGCGCAATACGCCCGTCAAGTGCTGGAAGGCCGGCGGGCACGGCTCGCAGGACCTCACCGCCGCCGTGCAGCACAGCTGCAACGCCGCCTTCGTCAACATTGGCCGCCTCGTCGGCGAGGAGCGCTTCTACGACTACGCGGAGGCCTTCGGCTTCTTCGAGCGGACGGGGGACACCTCGGCGCAGCTCACTGGCAAGACGGGCATAGACCTCGGCGGGGAGAGCGGCAGCATCTGGTGGAGCGAGGACGTCTTCTGCAACCCGGAGAACCTCAGCCAGCTCGCCGCCGCGAGCTTCGGCCAGACCTTCAACATCACGCCGCTCCAGCTCATCACCGCCGTCTCCGCCTGCGTGAACGGCGGGCGGCTCATGCGGCCCTATCTCGTCTCGGAGATACGCTCCCCGTCCGGGGAGAGCGAGACGCACGAGCCGGAGACCGTGCGCCGCGTCATAAGCGAGGAGACGAGCGCGAAGGTCTGCTCCATACTCGAGCAGGTCGTCGGCGACCCCAACGAGGGCACGGGCCGCAACGCCGCCGTCGCGGGATACCGCATAGGCGGGAAGACCGGCACCTCCACGAAGACGACGCAGGAGATAGCCGGGACGAAGGAGTACATAGTCTCCTTCATAGGCGTCGCCCCGGCGGACGACCCGGAGATAGCGCTCCTCGTGCTGCTCGACAATCCCGGCAGCGAGAGCGGGATCTACGTCTCCGGCGGCCAGATGGCGGCGCCCGTGGTGGGCAAGATGCTCGCCGACATCCTCCCGTACCTCGGCTACGAGCCGCAGTATACGGCCGGGGAGATGGACGGCGTAGACCGCGCCGTGCCGTCTGTCACGGGCATGAGCGCGGACGATGCGCGCGAGAAGCTCGCCGGGAGCGGCTTCGAGTGCCGCGTCATAGGCTCCGGCGGCGAGATAACGGCCCAGCTCCCCGCGGCGGGGAGCGAGATTGCCTCCGGCAGCTGCGTTATCCTCTACGCGGGGGAGGAGGTCACGGGCGGCGGCGCCGTGCCGGATCTCACGGGCCTCACCTACGCCGAGGCGCGCGACGCGCTCGCGGAGAGGGGCTTCTTCATCAGCAGCGACAACACCGCCTCGGGCGGCACCCGCCTGGTCTCGGGCCAGGACATAAAATCCGGCCTCAGCACCGGCCCCGGCACGGTGATAACCGTGACGCTCTACGACAACGACTCGAGCCTGCTGGGGATATACTAAGGACTTGGAGATGTACGTATGAAACTTGCCGAAGTGCTCTCGGGGCTCGAGATGCTCGACATCCGCGCCCCGCTGGAGCTGGAAATAGAAGACGTCGCCTACGACTCCCGCGACGTAGCGCCGGGCGCGCTCTTCGTGGCCGTGCGCGGCTTTGAGTCCGACGGGCACAGGTATATACCCCAGGCCGCCCAAAAGGGCGCGGCGTGCGTCATATGCGAGGAGGCGCCCGAGGCGGAGATACCCTACGTTATCGTGCCCGACAGCCGCCTCGCCCTCGCCCTCGCGGCGCGGAACTTCTACCGCGACCCGGCCTCGGAGCTCCGCATGATAGGCGTCACCGGCACGAACGGCAAGACGACGACGACCTACCTCGTGAAGCACCTCCTCGAGCAGAAGCTCGGCGCGAAGGTCGGCCTCATCGGTACGAACGGCAACATGATAGGCGGCGAGTTCCTGCACACGGAGCGCACCACGCCCGAGAGCTGCGAGCTTCAGAAGCTGCTGCGCGAGATGGCCGACGCCGGCTGCACGCATGTGGTGATGGAGGTCTCGAGCCACTCGCTGGTGCTCCACCGCGTGGCGGGGATACGCTTCGCCGCGGGCATCTTCACGAACCTCACGCAGGACCATCTCGACTTCCATAAGACCATGGAGAACTACGCCGAGGCGAAGAGCCGCCTCTTCTCCGTCTGCGATACCGCCGTTATAAACGCGGACGACGCCTGGTCGGGCTATATGCTCGAGCGCTGCGCCTGCCCGGCGATAACCTTCTCGGAGAAGGCGGGCGACCTCACGGCGGGCGATATCTCCCTCACGAGCGCCGGCGTCGCCTTTACGGCGGAGTATAAGGGCGGGAGCGTCCCGGTGAAGCTCGGGATACCCGGGCTGTTCTCCGTCTACAACGCCCTCGGCGTTATCGGCGCGGGCCTCGCGCTCGGCATATCCCTCGCCGACTGCGCGGACTCCCTCGCGAGCGGCAAGGGAGTAAAGGGCAGGGTGGAGGTCGTCCCCACGGACGGCGACTACACCATACTCATCGACTACGCCCACACGCCCGACGCGCTCGAGAACGTGCTCAGGAGCATGCGCGCCGTGACGCGCGGCCGCCTCGTCGCGCTCTTCGGCTGCGGCGGCGACCGCGACCGCACAAAGCGCCCCATAATGGGCCGCATCGCCGCGGAAAACGCGGACTTCGTCGTCGTCACCTCGGATAACCCCCGCACGGAGGACCCCGAGGCCATCATAGCCGACATCCTAGCCGGCATGGAGGGGAGCGAGACGCCGCGCGAGGTCATATGCTCCCGCCCCGAGGCCATAGAGTGGGCCATAGAGCACCATGAGCCGGGGGACGTCATAGTCCTCGCCGGCAAGGGCCACGAGGACTACCAGATAGTCGGCCGCGAGAAGCATCACATGGATGAGCGCGAAATCGTCGCCGGCATACTCGAGAAAAGGAAGAGAGACAGATGAGCATACGACTTATACTGGCCTTCGCCATCGGCTTCTTCGCCGCCGCCGCGGTGGGGAAGGCGCTGGTGCCCTGGCTCAGGAAGATAAAGGCCGGCCAGGCGATACGCGAGGACGGCCCCACCTGGCATATGTCCAAGGCCGGGACGCCGACGATGGGCGGCATAATGTTTATCTCCGCCGTCGCGCTCGTGTGCCTGACGGTAGGGCTCGAGCCCATCAGGCGCGGGGACTACGGGCACGTCTTCTGCCTGCTCTTCGCGCTGATATTCGGGGCCATAGGCTTCCTCGACGACTATGAGAAGCTCAAGAAGAAGCAGAACCTCGGCCTCTCGGCCAAGGCGAAGTTCCTCCTCCAGCTGGCCGCCGCGCTCGCCTTCATCTTCCTCATGCGCGAGTTCGGCTACGTCACGACGAACCTGTACATCCCCTTCTGGAACCACATAGTCCCCATACCCGAGTGGCTCTACTTCATCTTCGCCGCCTTCGTCATTGTCGGCACGGTCAACGCCGTCAACCTCACCGACGGCGTGGACGGCCTCGCGGCGGGCACGAGCATACCCGTGTGCGTATTCTTCGCCGTCGTCACCTTCGCCTGGGGCGAGCTCTATATGTCGCTCGGCATATTCGCGAGCGGCCTCGCGGGCGGGCTCCTGGGCTTCCTCGTCTACAACTTCAACCCCGCCAAGGTCTTCATGGGCGACACGGGCTCGCTCTTCCTCGGCGGCGCGGTGGCGGCCATGGCCTTCGCCTACGATATGCCGCTGATACTCATAGTCGTGGGGCTCCTCTACATAATCGAGACGCTCAGCGACATCATCCAGGTCGCGTACTTCAAACTGAGCCACGGCAAGCGCGTCTTCCGCATGGCGCCCTTCCACCACCATCTCGAGCTGGGCGGCTGGAGCGGCCACAAGTGGACGGAGAAGCAGCTCTTCTGCCTCTACTTCTTCGTGAGCCTCGCCTGCGCGGTCATATCCTTCCTCGGGGTCTTCCAGCGGTATAACTTCTGAGCCCCGGCCGAGGGGGCCACAGCCCTCTCACTCATCCTCGGAGGTATCTCAAATGCAATACGCCGGTACTCGCATCGACCGGGGTGTTGTCAGAGAGAGAAAAGACACCCGGCGCGGGGAGATTGACCTGCCCTTCGCGGCGCTTACGCTGCTCCTGCTGACCACGGGCGTGGTGATGGTGCTCTCCGCAAGCTACGCGCGCGCGTATTTCAGCGCCGCAACGGGCCACAACGCGGCCTATTACTTCCTGCGCCAGCTCGGCTTCGCCGCGGCGGGCACGCTCGCCATGTTCGCGCTCTCGCGCCTGCCCATGGGCTTCTACAGGCGCGTGAGCTTCCCGCTCCTGGCCGTGAGCGTCGTACTGCTCGCCCTCGTGCCGGTCATAGGCGTGGCGCAGGGGGACGCAAGGCGCTGGATAGACCTCGGCTTTACGACCTTCCAGCCCTCGGAGATAGCCAAGGCGGCGCTGATACTCTATTTCTCCGCCCTCATCTGCCGCAAGGGCGCGGATATGGCCTCGCTCAGGGGCCTCCTGCCCTTCATCGCAGTGCTCGCGCTGATACTCGCGCTGCTCGTGCTCGAGCCGCACTTCTCGGCGGCGGTGATAATTACCGCCATCGGCGGCGCGATGCTCTTCCTCGGCGGGGCGCGGCTGTACTGGTTCGTACTGGTTGGCGCGGCGGCCCTTGCGGGGCTCGGGGTGATAATGCTCTTTTTCCCCTACGCCTCCGGGCGCATATCCACCTGGCTCGACCCCTTCGCCAACACGAGCGGGGACGGCTATCAGATAGTGCAGTCGCTCTACTCCATCGGCTCCGGCGGCCTCTTCGGCCTCGGGCTGGGGCAGGGGCGGCAGACCTATATGTACCTGCCCGAGGAGCACAACGACTTCATCTTCGCCGTCGTATGCGAGGAGCTCGGCTTCGCCGGGGCCCTGGCCGTGCTGCTGCTCTTCGCCGCGCTGATTGTCAGGGGCTATTACCTCGCGCTGCATATGCGCGACCGCTTCAGCTTCCTCGTCACGGCGGGGATAACGACGCTGCTCGCGCTGCAGGTCATACTCAACGTCGCCGTCGTCACGAACCTCGTGCCCTGCACGGGCATATCGCTGCCCTTCTTTTCCTACGGGGGCACGGCGCTCATGATACAGCTCGCCGAGATGGGCATAGTGCTCTCGGCGTCCAGGAACGCGGACATACACTCATAGGCGGCCGGGAACGCGCCGCGACAGGAGGAATCCATATGAAGTTCTTATTCACCTGCGGGGGCACCGCGGGCCACATCAACCCCGCCATCGCCGTGGCGGGCAGGATACGCGAGGAGCTGCCGGACAGCGAGTTCCTCTTCATCGGCGCCGAGGGGCGCATGGAGACGGACCTCGTGCCGCGCGCCGGCTACGAGATACGCACGGTCAGGATTACGAACATCCACCGCGGCTTCTCCGCCGAGGACATAAAGCACAACCTCACCACGCTCAAGAACGTCGTCACCTCCACGGCCGAGGCGAAGCGCCTGCTGCGCGAATTCAAGCCCGACGCGGCCGTGGGCACGGGCGGCTACGTCTGCTTCCCCGTGCTGCGCGCGGCGCATGAGCTCGGCATACCCACGGCCGTGCACGAGTCCAACGCCGTGCCCGGCCTCACCACGAAGATGCTCGAGGGCAGCATGGACGCCGTCATGGTCGGCTTCGAGGAGAGCCGCGCGAACTATAAGCACCCGGAGCGCGTCGCCGTCACCGGCACGCCCGTGCGCGGGGAATTCCTGCGCACCGGCAAGGCGGAGGCCAAGCGGGCGCTGGGCCTCCCCGAGGACAAGCCGCTCGTCGCGAGCGTCTGGGGCAGCCTCGGCGCGCAGCACATGAACGAGATAATGTCGGACTTCATCGTGAGGGCCTTCGCGAACCCCTTCTTCGGCCTCATACACTCCGCGGGCAAGGCGGGCTACGAGAAGATGGCCGCCCGGCTCGAGAGCGAGAAGCCGGGCTATGACAAGCTCGGCATGGACGTGCGCGCGTACATCTACGACATGCCCACGGTGATGGCGGCGGCCGACCTCGTGCTCTGCCGCGCCGGCGCGAGCACGCTCGCGGAGCTCACGGCCATGGGCAAGCCGGCCGTGCTCGTCCCGAGCCCGAACGTCACGAACAACCACCAGGAGAAGAACGCCCGCGTGCTCGAGGCCGCGGGGGGCGCGAAGGTGCTCCTCGAGAGCGAATTCACCGCCGACAGCCTGCTCGGCCTCGTGAGCGAGCTGCTGCACCACCCCGAGGAGCTCGAGGCCATGGCCGCGAATATGCGCGCCGTGGGCGTGCAGGACGCGACGGACCGCATAGCGGAGATAGTCATGGGCCTCGCCCGCTCCCACGCCGGGGAATAACAAGAGCGGCCTCTCCCGCATAGGATGGCGTGATTCTGCTATCTGGGGGAGAGTTTATGAGCGTTTGGCACATATCCGGCGGCAGGCCTCTGCGCGGCCGGGTGGCCGTACAGGGCGCGAAGAACGCCGTGCTCCCGATAATGGCCGCGAGCGTGCTGTTTCCCGGCGTCACCCGGCTCACGAACGTGCCCGAGCTCCGGGACGTGGACGCCACGGTGAGGATACTGCGGCGCATCGGCTGCGCCGTCGAGCGCTCGGGGCACGAGGTGACGATAGATTCCCGATACATAACCGGCGCGGAGATCCCGCACGAGCTCATGCGCGAGCTGAGGAGCTCGGTCATCTTCCTGGGGGCCCTGCTGGCCCGCTGCGGCGCTGCGCGGCTGAGCATGCCGGGAGGCTGCGAGCTGGGGCCGAGGCCCATAGACCTCCATCTGGGGGCTCTGAGGGCCCTTGGCGCGCGGATAGACGAAAGCGGCGGGGACATATCCTGCTCCGTGCCGGATAGGCTGCGCGGCGCGGCCATAGCCCTGCCCATACCGAGCGTCGGCGCGACGGAGAACGCCATGCTCTGCGCCTGCCGCGCGGAGGGCGAGACGGTAATCATGAACGCCGCGCGCGAGCCGGAGATAGCCGAGCTGCAGGGCTTCCTGAACCAGCTGGGGGCCGGGGTGAGCGGCGCGGGCGGGCCGACGGTCAGGGTCCGCGGCGGCATAGGCTCGCCGCAGCTCGTGAGGCACAGGATAATGCCCGACCGCATAGTCTCCGCGACGTATCTCGCCGCCTGCGCGGCGGCCGGGGGCGACGTGGAGCTCACCGGCGCGGAGCCGGAGCATTTTTCTACCGTTCTGCGCTCGCTTTCCGAGACGGGATGTGATATAATAACGGAAGGCGCGTCGGTGCGCTGCGTGTCGCGGGGGAACCTGCGCGCGCCGGGGCCCGTCATAACCGGGCCGTACCCGGGCTTCCCGACGGACGCCATGCCGCTCATGCTCTCCGCCTCGCTGAAGGCGCGCGGCTCGAGCGTGTTCGTGGAGAACGTCTTCCAGAACCGCTTCCGCTTTACGGAGGAGCTGCGCCGCCTTGGCGCGAAGATACACTCCGAGGGCCGCGTGGCCGTGGTCACCGGCGTGGACGAATTATACGGCGCGCCCGTCTCGGCGACGGACCTGCGCGGAGGCGCGGCGCTCATCATAGCCGCGCTCTCGGCCGAGGGGAAGACGGATATCCTCGACGCCGGGCACGTCGGGCGCGGGTACGAGCGCTTCGACGAGAACCTCGCCGCGCTGGGCGCGGATATCGCAAAGGAAGGATAAGATGGCCAGAACCACGGACCCGCTGAGGAAGAGAATATCGCGCAGGGCGGCGCTTATCGGCCCCGTGAAGTTCCTCGTGGGCTGCGCCGTCATCATCTTCGTGCTGAGCATCTTTCTGCAGGTGCGGAGCATAGAGGTGAAGGGCAACGCGCACTATACGGCCCAGGACATAGCCGAGGCGGCGGGCATAGATGAGGGCGACAACCTCTTCTTCATAAACCGCTTCGCCGCCGTGGGACGCATAATCGCGAAGCTGCCCTACGTGGAGACGGTGTCCGTGGAGACGCAGCTGCCGGGCACGGTGGTCATCGAGGTGACCGAGAGCCAGTCGCTCGCCTGGGTGGAGCTCGAGGGCCAGCGCTGGGTGCTCGACCGCAGCTGCAAATTCCTGACCCAGGCCGATACGGACGAGACGGCCTCGCTCATCCGCGTCACGGGCGTGACGCCGGTGAACCCCATGGTGGGCGAGACGCTCGTCCCGGCGGAGGACGCGGGCATCGTGACGCGGCTCGCGGAGATACTCGACCAGGTGCAGCGCCGCGGCCTCGCCGGCCGGGTGAGCACGCTCGACCTCACGGATCCGGCGGCGCCGCGCATGGAGTGCCTGGGCCGCTTCACGGTGCTCTTCGGCTCGGAGGAGACGGTGAACTACCAGTTCGGCAAGCTCGAGAGTACCCTGGGCCAGCTCACCGACGCCGACAGGGGCACGATAGACGTCTCGGCGGCCGGAGAAGGCGTCGTTTTCACCCCGTTTTGAGCGCGCGTGAAAAAAATTGCGTTATGGAAACAAAAAATAGTTGACCGGACATGGGAAAAGATATAATATGAGTAGAAGAAGAAATAAAACAGCACAGTCGCGGCGGCAGCAAAGCCCGAGCGGCGTCTCAAATGATATGAGGGAGGCACCGAATATGTCTTACAAATCCGAAACCGGGCCGGAAAACGTGGTCACTCTGAAGGTCCTCGGCGTGGGCGGCGCCGGCAACAACGTCGTCAACCGTATGGTCAAGTCCGGCACCCAGGGCGTGGAGTTCATCTCCGTCAATACGGACAAGCAGGCGCTTGCCGTCTCCAACGCCGACCAGAAAATCCAGATAGGCGAAAAGCTCACCCACGGCCAGGGCGCGGGCTCCGATCCCGATACGGGCAAGAAGAGCGCCGAGGAGAGCCGCAACGACATCGCCAAGAGCATTGAAGACGCCGACATGGTGTTCATCACCGCCGGCATGGGCGGCGGCACCGGCACGGGCGCGGCCCCCATCGTGGCGGAAATTGCCCGCGAGGCCGGCGCGCTGACCGTAGGCGTCGTGACGAAGCCCTTCAAGTTCGAGGGCAAGCGCCGCATGGACCAGGCTGAGGCCGGCATCCAGGCCCTGCTCGGCAAGGTCGACAGCCTGCTGATTATCCCCAACGACCGCCTCAAGTACGCGACCGACCAGAAGGTCACGCTCGCGAACGCCTTCGAGATAGCCGACGACGTCCTGCGCCAGGCCGTCACCAGCATCTCCGACCTCATAAAGAACACCGGCTTCATCAACCTCGACTTCGCAGACGTCACCACGATTATGAAGGACGCGGGCTTCGCCCACATGGGCGTGGGCCACGCCGTCGGCAAGGGCAAGGCCGAGGAGGCCGCCAAAATGGCCGTGTCCAGCCCGCTCATGGAGACGAGCATAAACGGCGCGCACGGCGTGCTCATAAACGTCACCGGCAGCGAGGACATGGGCCTTGACGACGTGGAGGCCGCCGCGAACCTCGTGCAGGAGGCCGCCCACCCCGACGCCAACATCATCTTCGGCGCGACCTTCGACAACACGCTCGAGGACGAGATACGCGTCATCGTCATTGCCACCGGCTTCGAGCAGGGCCTGCCCGGCACGAAGCAGGAGAAGAAGCCCGCCCAGGCCGCCGAGGGCCTCTACACTGCCGCCCAGCAGCGCAGCGAGGCCGCCGCCCCCGCCGAGGAGCCGGCCGAGGAGCCCAAGAAGCCCGACGGCGAGGAAGACCCCTACGACACCATCTTCAAGATTTTCAACGCACGCTGAGCGCGTAAAAAGGCCGTCCCGAGGGACGGCCTTTTTAGATAATAAGGCGCCCAGCGCCGGAAGCGCGATGGGCACCGGCGCTTCACGAAGGACAGCCTTTTCCTGCAATGAGCCCCGGAATCCGGCCGGATTCCGGGGCTCATATTATTCTGCCGCGGAGTCGAAGAGCTTATAGCTGAAGCGGAGATACATCGCGGCGGCGGCGCACACCAGCACGAGCGCGATAATCGCGGCCAAGCCCAGAATCAAAGCAAACAGCGTCCCGGGCAGCATGAGGGCGAGCCAGACTGCGGCCATCGCTATGCAGAAGGCCGCCTGAACGCGCGTCCATCTTTTCGCGAGCTTGGGCGAGAGGGCGGACACGGCGGACGAGTGCGCGCCGAACTCGAGCGCGCGCCCTGCGGCCGACACAATGGCCGCGGGGACTATGAGCCAGGCGGGGGAGCTGCGGATGACGTAGACGGATACGAACGCCGCCGCCTCCGCCGCGAGCAGCAGGACGCCCGGCACGAGGTAGTTCCGCTCGGCAAAGCCCAGCCGCAGCACTATGGCGGCGTAGGCCGCCATGAGCATATGCCCCAGGAAATCGGTTAGGCCTTCTTCATAGCCCAGCGCTCCGATGACGGCGAAGACCACGTTCGCGATGAAGAGGAAGAACAGCACCCCAAGGCCGGCGCCCAGTATGGCCTCGCGGGATTCCTCCTGCCGGTTTGCCTCCATTGCCTGCGCCTCCTCCCGATATGGCTATAAATATATTATCATTTACGTCATTATATGTCAAGGCGCCGGCTTTTGCGTACCCTCTCGACAACTCGGCGCGGCGGGTGTATAATACGGCTACCACACTTTATGCAGGTGATGTTATGTCTATTGAAAAGGGCCGGGCATATTTCCGGCAGTTCGGCATGGAGGACCGCGTCATAGAGTTCGACGTATCCTCCGCCACGGTTGAGCTCGCGGCGAAGGCGCTGGGCGTCGAGGGCGCGCGCATAGCGAAGTCCCTCACCTTCAAGCGCCCGGACGACGGCGCGATGATGATTCTCGCGGCCGGGGACGCGCGCATCGACAACCACAAGTTCAAAGAGCGCTTCCACACCAAGGCCAAGATGCTCACCGCCAACGAGGTGCTGCGCCTCATCGGCCACCCGGTGGGCGGGGTCTGCCCCTTCGGCATAAACGACGGGGTGGAGGTCTACCTGGACGAGAGCCTCAAGCGCTTCGAGACCGTTTTCCCCGCCGTGGGCAGCGGCCAGAGCGCCATAGAGCTCAACCTGGACGAGCTCTGGAAATACTCGAACGCCCTCGACTGGGTCGATGTGACGAAGCTGCCCGAATGACATAAAGAGAGCGCCGCCCGGCTTCCGCCGGGCGGCGTTTGCGTTATTCGACGGTCACTGTCCCGTCCCTGCCGACGGTGACGGTCATGCCGTCCTTCATGTAGTCGAGGAACTCGTCGCCGAGCTCGTCCACCACGGGCATATTGGCGTCCGTCCAGACCTCGGCGAGGATAGCGCCGGAGGCGGCGAGGGAGTCTATCGTCTTGGAGAAGAGCATGCAGGCCGGCTGGTTGCCGGTGGCGCAGGCGGTGTATAGCACCATGCCGCCGGTGGTGGAGCCTATGGTCTGCGGCAGGCAGAGGGCCGTGCCCTTCATGGGCTTCTTGTAGAGGTCGGCGTTGTTCTGGTCGCCGCATTTAACCTTCTTGTCGCCGAACATCATGGCCATCTGGAAGCTCGCGAGCGTGTTGAAGCCGCCGTGGGAGACCAGGGCCGGGGCGGTGCATTCGCCGGCGACGACGGGGCGTCCCTTAAATACCTTCGCCATTACTTCTCACCTCCGGTAATCTTGGCGAGCAGCTCGTCCTCGGTGTAGTAGCGCGCGGTCGTATACGTGCGCAGCTTGTTGGAGCAGGTTATGACCGGCATCTTGCCGGAGAGGGGGTTGTTCATGTACATGAGCGGACAGATATAGCTCAGCACGACGCCGGCCTTCTCGAGCCGGGCGAAATCCGCCGTCTCTTTGAACTTCTTGAGCGTGGCGGGGGCGCAGGTCATGACGGTGGGCACCGTGACCTTCTTGAGCCCGTTCGCGGCGAGGGAGGAGGTGATGCGCTCTGTCCAGCCCTCGAGCTGGGAGAGAGTGAGGTGCGGGCAGCCGATGAAGCAGAGCTTGGGCTTCGCGTTCAGGTCCTTCCAGACGACCGGGTAATTCGCCTTCACGCGCTCGAGCTCGGCGTCGTCGACGACGTAGACGGGCGCGCCCTCGCGGATGAGGCTCTCGCCGCTCTCGACGGCCTCGGGGGTGAGGTTCTCGATGTGGTAGAGGCCGACGGCGCCGTTCGAGGCCGTGGCCGCGCCGAAGTCCTTGAGGTAGGCGCAGACGTCGTCCGTGAGCTCCGTGCCGAGCCAGCGGTCGAGGCCCTTGATATAGGGCACCTGCTCCATGACCTTCATGCCGATGGCGCTGCCGAGCAACTGCGCCTCGGGCTTCCTGCTCGTCCTGACCTCGACTATCCAGTCCGCCCTGCGGCCGTCGTCGGTGAGCAGGCCGAAGTGCGGCGCATAGCCCACAATCGAGCCCATGAGCTCCAGCATGCCGGAGTTGCGGTTGCAGCGCGCGCCGAGGACGCTGTTAGCGTAGACGACGGCGGAGCTCTCCGCCCAGGAGAGGATTTCGCCCTTGGCGGGCTTGTTGCCTACCTCGTCGAGGTAGCAGGCGCAGGTGTACGCGTCGGGGGACATTAGGCCGAGCTTCTCGAGCTGCTTTTCATAGCGGCCCTGCTGGGAGTACATGAAGTGCTTGAAGACCAGGTCCTGCAGGAAGCTGCTGGGGACGTTCTTGTCGAGGGGCAGGGGGTCGGCGGAGAACGGCTGCGCGCTCAGCGCCCCGGCCTTGATGAGCTGGTCGTAGAGGTCGTAGACGGGCTTCATCACGCCGATGCCAAAGCTGATGACCGTGTGGCCGAAGCGGCTCGAGACCGGCACCATCCGGTCGGCCCCGAAGGTCTCGCCGTACATGACGAGGCTCTTCATGACCTTGGCCATAACCTCGCCCCGGGAACCGTTGAGTATGTCCTGCTGCTCACGGGTGAGCTCCATAAGCGTCACTCCTTCATAAGAGGTTAACATTATTATACACCCACCCCGCCCACTTGTCGAGCCCCATGGGCGGGAACAGCCATTTTGCGTATGGCGAAGCGAGAGCAATGAGCGAACAGCGAGCAGTGAAACAAAAAATCCGCAGGCTCCGCCTGCGGATTTTGATGTCGGTGGCCTTACCGGACCCGCCCTGCTCCCCAAAAAACAAATCCGAAGCTCCCGGCTTCGGATTTGAAAGGAAGAACAAATGCAACGAAATGAATGTCGCTCGGCTTTGCCGAGCGACGAAATGGAGTGGAATTTGTTCTGACGTGGAGCGGGCGAAGGGAATCGAACCCTCGTATTCAGCTTGGAAGGCTGATGTTCTGCCATTGAACTACGCCCGCGTTTGCCCGGATATTGTAGCATTTCCGGGCGGGATTGTCAACTGTTCACAGCACAACTATCGTCACGCCGTTATTGGAGCGGTCCAGGTCGGGGTCTTTGCGCAGGTCGGGGCAGCGGGTGAAGGCGGAGCGGGTGGGCTCGCTGAAGATGGAGAAGTCCTCGCCGGGGATGAAGTACGCTATGCGCCTCTGGCGCTCGAGGCGGCCGAGATAGGCGCGCAGCTCGAGGCGGATTTTCCCGCCCGCGCCGTGGGAGCCGTAGCCGTGTATCAGCTTCACGCAGCCAAGGCCGAGGCGGCGGGCGTTCTCTATGGCGTAGGTTGCGCGCTTTACCGCCTGGGAGGCAGTGGGCATATCGTGTTTTATGTTAACCTCGCTGTACCCGCCCATGGCCTCACTTCTTCCCGTGGTAGAGCTTCTTCGTCTGGTAATGCGGCTCGCAGGTGAGGTACATCCCGAGGCGGTGGAAGACGTTGGCGTCGACGTTCGAGAGTATGACGGTGGAGTGCACGTCGCAGCCGGCGAGGGAGGCGAGCGCGTCCATGGCCTTCTCGGCGTTGGGGTCGGTGACGGCGCAGATGCTGAGCGCTATGAGCACCTCGTCGGTGTGCAGGCGCGGGTTGTGGTTGCCCATGTGCTCGGTCTTGAGGTGCTGTATGGGCTCGATGATGCTCGGGGCGATGAGCGTAATCTCGTTCGGTATGCCGCCGAGGTATTTGAGCGCGTTCAGGAGGCAGGCGCTGCTCGCGCCGAGCAGGGAGGAGGTCTTGCCCGTGATTATATGCCCGTCCGGCATCTCCATGGCGACGGCGGGCGCGCCGGTTTCCTCCGCGCGGCGGAGGCTGGCCGGGACGACGGGCAGGTTGTCCGCCTTGACGCCCAGCTGGTTCATGAGGAGCTCCTCCTTATAGACCTCGCTCTGCTCGGCGAGGCCCTGGCGGTGGGCGCATTCGGCGGCGAAGTAGCGGCGTATGACCTCGCGGGTGCTCGCCTCGCGGCAGGCCGCGTCGTCGGTGATGCAGAAGCCGGCCATGTTGACGCCCATGTCCGTGGGGCTCTTATAGGGGCTCTCGCCGTAAATCCGCTCGAACATCGCGTTGAGGACGGGGAAAATCTCGACGTCGCGGTTATAGTTCACGGCGCTCTCGCCGTAGTGCTCGAGGTGGAAGGGGTCTATCATGTTGACGTCGTCGAGGTCGGCGGTCGCGGCCTCGTAGGCGAGGTTGACGGGGTGCTTGAGCGGCAGGTTCCAGACCGGGAAGGTCTCGAACTTCGCGTAGCCCGCCTTCACGCCGCGCTTGTGCTCGTGATAGAGCTGCGAGAGGCAGGCGGCCATCTTGCCGCTGCCGGGGCCGGGCGCGGTGACGACGACAAGCTGGCGCGTCGTCTCTATGTAGTCGTTCTTGCCGAAGCCGTCGTCCGAGACGATAAGGGAGAGGTTGGAGGGATAGTCCGGTATCCAGTGCTGCATATATACGCGCACGTTCATGGCCTCCAGGCGCTTGCGGAAGACGTCGGCGGCCTGCTGGCCGCGGTAGTGCGTGATGCTGACGCTGCCCACGTAGAGGCCGATGGCGCGGAAGGCGTCTATGAGCCGGAGGGCGTCCTCGTCGTAGGTGATGCCGAGGTCCCCGCGGCGCTTGCTGCGCTCCATGTCGTCGGCCGAGATGACTATCACTATCTCCGCCTCGTCCTTCATCTCGAGGAGCATGCGCACCTTGCTGTCCGGCTGGAAGCCCGGCAGCACGCGCGAGGCGTGGTAGTCGTCGAAGAGCTTGCCGCCGAACTCCAGGTATAGCTTCCCGCCGAAGCGTCGGATGCGCTCGCGTATCTTCTCAGACTGGAGGCGGACGTATTTCTCGTTGTCAAAGCCTATCCGGTTCATATCTTTACCCCTCCCGAAAAATCAAACCACATGATATAATACACCAGCCGCGGCTCCGACGCAAACATAATTTTCAGCTTTCTCTTTTTTTGTTCACAATTATATGGTATAGTGTTCCGGTTAAAGCATTACGCCGAACGGAAGGTGACCTACATGGGATTCATGACTAAGCTCTTCGGTACGCACAGCGACCATGAGCTGAAGCGTATATACCCGATAGCCGACAGAATAGAGGCCCTCGAGCCGCAGATGCAGTCGCTTACGGACGAGCAGCTCAAGGCCAAGACCCAGGAATTCAAGGACCGCTATCAGGCCGGGGAGAGCCTCGACGACCTCCTGCCGGAGGCCTTTGCGGCCGTGCGCGAGGCCGCGTGGCGCGTGCTGGGCATGAAGCCCTTCCGCGTCCAGCTCATAGGCGGCATCGTCCTCCACCAGGGCCGCATCGCCGAGATGAAGACCGGCGAGGGCAAGACCCTCGTCGCCGTCCTGCCCGCGTACCTGAACGCCATAGCCGGCGAGGGCGTCCACATCGTCACGGTGAACGACTACCTCGCGAGGCGCGACAGCGAGTGGATGGGCAAGGTCCACCGCTTCATGGGCCTGAGCGTGGGGCTCATAGTCCACGGGCTCACGCCGGAGGAGCGCCGCGCGGCCTACGCCGCCGACATCACCTACGGCACGAA
>DVKN01000287.1 GCA_018716005.1 Candidatus Scatomorpha stercoravium | reverse complement strand
TCTCCACGCGGTGCTTGTAGTAGAAGACGCTCGCGCCCACGCCGCCCCCGAGGCCGGTCTTGCCGACGCTGACGTTTTTGGGCGCGGTGTCGGCTATGCGCCCCTCCTTCGCCGCGGCCTGGGTGAGGAAGGCGGTCTCCGTGCTCTGGAGGACGTCCTCGTAGTAGTCCTGGTCGGCCCGGGCCATTATGACGACGAGCGCGGCGGAATACACCGCCCAGAGCAGCGTCAGCAGCGCGGCGGGGGCGAAATTGCCCAGCAGCGCCTCATAGCTGGCCGCGCCCAGCCAGCCCGCGACGGGGAAAAGCCTGCCTACGGGGTCAATCATGGCCTCGCAGAGCCCGTCGAGCGCGCTCTCCGCGCCCAGCGCGCGCCAGCCAAGATAGAGCGCCCAGAGCGCGGTGACGGCGACGTATACAAAGCGCAGCGACTTGCGCACCCGGTCGCGGCCGGAGCTGAGGCAGTATATAACCATGGCCGTCAGCTGGCCCGTGAAAACCGCGAGGCCGTAGCCGAGGACGAAAATCATGAGCCCGCCGAAGCCCACGCCGTAGACGCTGTGCATCCAGCCGTACTGGAAGAGTATGACGACGGCCATGATGAGCGCGGTGGCCATCTGGTTGAGCATGCCGTGGAAGAGCACGCGCAGCGGCCTGAAGGGCCCGGCGAAGAGGAAATTGACGTCCGGCATCTTGAAGACGCTCATGCCCGTCGAGAAGCCAGAGTTGACCGTCATGAGGAACATCAGCGCGAAGTAGCCGACGGCTATCGCGCCGAGCTGCGCGTTCGGCGCGGCCTGGCCCTCCCCGTCCTCGCCGGCGGCGCCGAGGAACACGACGAAGACCAGCAGCGCGATGACAATCACGCTGTATATGAGCTTGGCCGGGGAGCGGAATATGCCCTTGAGCCGGTTCTTGAGCGTGGTTAGGGTGAGGTAGGCGAGGGCGCTCATGCCTGCTCACCGCCCTCCGTGATGGCGAAGAAGAGCTCCTCGAGGTCCTGGCCGCCGGCGTCCGCGGCGCGCTTCGTCGCGGCGAACTCGCCGTTCATCATGATGTGCGCGACGTCCCAGTAGTCCTCTACGGAGTCTATCATGTGCGTGGAGATGAGCACGGCGCGGCCATCGGCGCGCAGCTCGCGGAAGATAGCCTTGAGCTCCTTTATGGCGTGCGGGTCGAGGCCGACCAGCGGCTCGTCGAATATCAGCACGTCCGGCCTGTGCACCATGGCGCAGGCGATAGAGAGCTTCTGCTGCATGCCCTTGGAGAGCTCGCGGCCGAGCTTGCCGCGCTTATCCGCGAGCTCGAGGCGCTCGAGCAGCGCATCGCCGCAGCCGTCGTCCTCCATGCGCCAGGCGCGGCGGATGAACTCGAGGTGCTCGGCCACGGTGAGGAGGTCGTAGACCGCGGGCATCTCCGGTATGTAGCCGAGGCGGCGCTTCGCCGCGAGGGTCTTGTTCGGCTCGCCCGCGATGAAAATATCGCCCTTGAAGCGCAGGAGGCCCGCGATGCACTTTATTATCGTGCTCTTGCCCGCGCCGTTGGGGCCGAGGAGCACGGCGGTCTCGCCCGCGTTCACGGTGAAGCTGATGTCGCGGTTGGCCTCGGTCTTGCCGTAGCGCTTCGTGACGTGCTCCACGCGGAGAAGTTCGTTGCTCATATTATCCTCCGTTGTCCTGATTTGAGAGTCGCGTTCATTATACACGGGGGCGCCCGGTTTAGCAAGCGCTTCGGTGTAAAATGTATGCCGCGCGCGTTTTGACATTCAGTGAATGTCAATACAGGGCGGAGTATAGCATATAAGCGCCTAAATGACAAGCACTAAATGTCAAAGGCGGTGTTTATATGTACAAGAACCGCGCCCCGGAGGGCGGGAACAACATCTGCGGGCGGCGCGTGCGCGAGCTGCGGCTCGCGATGCCGGGCCGCGTCTCGCATCGTATGCTCTCGGAGAGGCTGCAAATTGAGGGCCTCGACCTCGACAAGAACGCCGTACAGCGCATAGAGAGCGGCGAGCGCTTCGTGACCGACATAGAGCTGAAGGTGCTCTCGCGCGTCCTCGGCGTCAGCGCGGACGAGCTGCTGGGGGAATGAGGGCGTCCGATAAAAGGAGCCGGGAGGACGGATGTCCTCCCGGCTCCGATATTGCGTTTATTTCGCGTATTCCACGGCCTTGGTCTCGCGCAGGACGTGGACCTTTATCTGGCCGGGGTAGGTGAGCTCGTTCTCTATCTTCTTCGCGATGTCGCGGGCGAGGAGGACCATCTGGTCCTCGCTGACCTCGTCGGGCTTGACCATGACGCGGATTTCGCGGCCGGCCTGGATGGCGTAGCAGCTGTCGATGCCGGGGAAGCTGCGGGTGACGGCCTCGAGCTTCTCGAGGCGCTTGACGTAGTTCTCGATGTTCTCGCGCCTGGCCCCGGGGCGGGAGGCGGAGATGGCGTCGGCGGCCTGGACGAGGCAGGCAATCACGCTGTGCGGCTCCACGTCGCCGTGGTGGGCCTCAATCGCGTGAATCACCTCGGGCGACTCCTTATACTTGCGGGCGATGTCCACGCCTATCGTGACGTGGCTGCCCTCGACCTCATGGTCGATGCTCTTGCCGAGGTCGTGGAGAAGGCCGGCGCGCTTCGCGGTCTGCACGTCGACGCCGAGCTCGGCGGCGAGGAGGCCGGCTATGTGGGCGACCTCTACGGAGTGGTTGAGCACGTTCTGCCCGTAGCTGGTGCGGTACTTCATGCGGCCGAGCAGGCGGATTATCTCCGGGTGCAGGCCGTGGATGTTCGTCTCGAAGGCCGCGCGCTCGCCCTCGCTCTTGATGGTGGCGTTGACCTCGCGCTGCGCCTTGGAGACCATCTCCTCTATGCGCGCGGGGTGGATGCGGCCGTCCTGGATGAGCTTCTCGAGGGCTATGCGGGCGATCTCGCGCCTCACGGGGTCGAAGCTGGAGACGGTTATGGTCTCCGGCGTGTCGTCGATAATGAGGTCGCAGCCGGTGAGCGTTTCGATGGAACGAATGTTGCGTCCCTCTCGTCCTATTATGCGGCCCTTCATCTCGTCGTTGGGGAGAGGTACGACGGAGACGGTTATCTCGCTGGCGTGGTCGGCCGCGCAGCGCTGGATGGCGGTGGCGATTATCTCGCGCGCGCGCTCGTCGGCCTCGTCCTTGTACTTGGCCTCGACCTCGCGCACCTTGGCGGCCATCTCGTGTGTGACCTCGCTCTCGATGCTGCTAATGAGGTACTGCTTGGCCTCCTCCTGCGTATAGCCGGAGATTTTCTCGAGCATCTCGAGCTGGCTCTTCTTTACGAGCCGGACCTCCTCCTGCATGGCCTCCGCCTGGCTCAGCTTCTGGTTGAGGGCCTCGGTCTTCTTCTCGAGGGCGTCGGTCTTGCGGTCGAGGTTCTCCTCCTTCTGCTGAAGGCGGCGCTCCTGCTTGCTGAGCTCGCTGCGGCGCTCCTTCACCTCGCGCTCGTACTCTGCGCGGCTCTTGTGTATCTCCTCGCGCGCTTCGACGAGGGCCTCGCGCTTCTTGTTCTCAGCGGCCTTGATGGACTCGTTGATGATGCGCTTGGCCTCATCCTCGGCGCTGGATATCTCGCGCTCGGCGACCTTCTTGCGGTAGACGATGCCCAGGAGGAAGCCTATGACCAGCACCACAATCACGCCGACTATGATGCCGAGTATTTCCCACAATGTCATGGTTTCAATATACGCCTCCCTGTGTTAAGATTAAGAAAAGCAACGGCGCGCCCGGGGCGCCGCCGTGTTAGCATCTAATATCAACGGGACTTTCCCCATAACTCCCGCAATATTATCACGTTATTTTACACCACTTCAAAGGTTTATGTCAAGCCGGGCGCGGGCCGCTTTGCAAAAAAACTGCCCGCCGGCGGAAAGGAGGCCCGGGGCATGGATACGCGCCCGAACAAAACCTGCGCCGCTTTGGACATCGCTCTCGCGGCGGCGTCGGCCCTCTCCCTCGCCGTCATGCTCTGGGCGGCGGCGGATTTCATACTCGCGGACGAGGAGACGCGCGGCGGCCTGGCCGTAATTGCCGCGGCCGGGGCGGCCTTCGCGCTCTGCCCGCTCGCGGCGCGGCTCCTGCGCGGCTGCCGGCGGGATACGCTCATGCTCGCGGCCGTCTTCCTCGCCGCCTTCGCGCTGCGCGCGGCCTACGTCCTCGAGGCGCGCAGCGTCCCGGCGAGCGACTTCGGCCAGCTCTACTACAGGGCCGAGGCCTTCGCGAACGGCGCGGGGGCGGCGGCCTTCGAGGGCGTGTACTACGAGCTCTGGGGCTATCAGATACCCTTCACGCTCTACGAGGCCGCGGTGATAGCCCTCGGCGGCGGCTGGCGCGTGCTGGGCCTCGCCAACGCGCTCTACGGCGCGGCGACGGCGGCGGCCGTCTTCCATATCGCGCGCTCCTTCGCCGGGGCGGGCGCGGCCTTTTCGGCGGCGATGCTCTACGCGCTCTGCCCGGCGGCGATACTCCTGACGCCCGTGCTCACGGCGCAGCACCTCTCGCTCATGTGCTTCACGCTCGCGGCGGCGGCGTATCTGCGCGGCGGCGTGAAGCCCGCGCTCGCCGCCGGGGCCCTGCTCGCGGCGGGCAACCTCCTGCGCCCCGAGGGCATAGTCCTAGCCTGCGGCATACTGGCCGCGGCCGTTCTGGGCGCCCTCCGGCGCGATAAATCCCCGCGCGCCGCGCTCGCGGAGCTCGCCGCCCTCGCCGCGGCCTTCGCCGCCGTGACGCTCGCCGTGCGCGGCGGAATCGCCCTCTCCGGCATAGCGCCGCAGGGCACGGGCAGCGCCGCGCCGGAGTGGAAGTTCGTCCTCGGCCTCGACACGGCGAGCGAGGGGCGCTACGACCCCGCGATGGAGCGCATACTCGCCATCGCCGACCCCGCGGAGCGCCGCGAGGCCGCCCTCGCGGCCATACGCGCCTCGCTCGAGGGCTGCGGGGACCTCTTCGGCTTCTTCCGGGACAAGACGCTGCGCTTCTGGGGCGAATACGAGGAGTCCTGGCTCGGCGTGGCGGACGAATATATCCACACCCTGCGCTATTGGGACCGCATATTCTTCATGGCCGCGTCGGCCCTCGCGCTCACCGGCTGCCTCTCCCGGGGCGAATCGGCGGCGGAATCGCTCGCGCGCGGCACGGTGTTCGCGAACTTCGCCGTCTATCTCTTCATAGAGGTGCAGCCGCGCTACCGGCACTTCGTCTGGCCCTTCCTTATAATACTCGCCGCGGCCGGCGTAAAACGTCTCTCCGCCGCGTATGGACATCTGCGGCGGAAGCTGTTATAATATTTTGTTGTTTATCCCGTGAGGAGGGTTCGCCTTGTCCTGGCTCACCTATATTCTGCCCGTCCTGGCGGCGGCTTTCGTAATATTGCTCGCCCAGCGCTGGATGCCCGTCTTCGCCTCCGAGCGCCTGCCCGACGGCGCTGTGCGCGAGCGCGCGCCCTTTGGCTTCGAGGCCCGCAGCGGCAGGCTCAGCCGCCTGGACGCCGTGCTCTGCCTCGCCATAACCGCGCTCTACGCCGTCACGGCCTTCGTCGGCCTCGGCGATATGAGCGCGCCGCAGAGCTGGTGCCGCTTCACCGAGCGCGGGCAGTACGCCCTCGTCGACCTCGGGGGCGAGACCGGGCTCGGCATGATACGCTACTATCCCGGCCTGCACACGGGCGAATACCGCCTCGAGCTGAGCTCCGACGGCGAGAGCTGGCGCGACGCCGGCTCCCTCAGCCAGGAGTATAACGACCTCTTCAAGTGGCTGGACTACTCCCTCGCCGCCGAGGGCGTCGCGGATACGTCCGCGCGCTATGTCCGCATAACCGCCTCGGCGGAGCTCGACCTCGGCGAGATAGCCTTCTACGACGCGGAGGGCAATATGCTCGACGCTGACGGCTTCGACTATGACGCCGGCTGCGCCGCGCTCTTCGACGAGCAGGACGCCGTCCCCGAGCGGCCCGGCTACATGAACTCGACCTACTTCGACGAGATTTACCACGCCCGCACGGCCCTCGAGCACATAGAGAACGTCTACCCCTACGAGATAACCCATCCGCCCCTGGGCAAGGAGATAATCGGCCTCGGCATCCGCCTCTTCGGCATGACGCCCTTCGGCTGGCGCTTCATGGGCACGCTCTTTGGCGTGCTGATGCTGCCCATACTCTACGTCTTCCTCAAGCGCATGACCCGCTCGAGCGCGATTGCCGGCTGCGCGACTGTGATATTCGCCTTCGACTTCATGCACTTCGTGCAGACGCGCATCGCCACAATAGACACCTACAGCGTCTTCTTCATACTGCTCATGTACCTCTTCATGTGGCGCTTCGTGAGCGGGGGCAGGTGGCGGTATCTCGCGCTCTCGGGCGTGTTCTTCGGCCTCGGCGCGGCGAGCAAGTGGACCTGCATCTACGCGGGCGCGGGCCTCGCCGTCATATGGCTCGTCTACTGGATAACCCAGGCGAGGAGGCCGCGCTTCGCCGCGCGCTTTATCGCCAACTGCGGCTTCTGCCTCGTCTTCTTCGTCGCGGTGCCGCTCGTCATCTACTACCTGAGCTACTACCACTACGGCACGGCGCGCGGCCTCGAGGGCGGCGTGGGGATGTTCTTCACGCGCGACTACTTCGACATAGTCTGGGACAACCAGGTCTATATGTGGGAGTACCACTCCGACCTCGTGAGCACCCACCCCTACGCCTCGCGCTGGTATCAGTGGCTCGTCGACGCGAGGCCCATACTCTACTACCTCGAGTATTTCGAGGACGGCACGACCAAGAGCGCCTTCGGCGCCTTCATGAACCCCCTCTTCTGCTGGGCGGGCCTCATCGCGATTTTCGCGAACGCGCTCTTCATCTTTAAGGACCGCGACGGGAAGGCGGCCTTCATCGTCATAGGCTACCTCGCGCAGCTCCTGCCCTGGGTGCTGGTGACGCGCCTCACCTTCGCCTACCACTACTTCCCGAGCGAGGTCTTCCTCATCCTCGCCCTCGCGAACGTGTGGTCGCGCCTGCGCGAAGCCGCCCTGCCGTACTGGCGGCGCAATATGTACGCCCTCACCGGCGCGAGCGCGGCGCTGTTCGCCGCGTTCTACCCCGTGCTGACGGGGCTCCGGACGCCCATCTGGTACACGCGCAGCCTCCTCAAATGGTTCCCGAGCTGGCCGTTCTGATATTGCCTGCGGCGCAGTTCAATGATATAGTTGTTGGGAGATAGTAAACATATGTTTCTGGCGGATTATCACGTACACAGCAGCTGCTCCTTCGACGCGGACGACCGTATGGTGAATATGGCCCGCAGCGAGCTCGCGAGGGGCATAACGGAGGTGTGCTTCACCGACCACGTCGACTTCGGCGACCAGCAGACCATGCAGATAGGCCCCGAGCGCTTCCAGCTCCCCAAGAGCCAGGTGCGGCAGTTCATCGACGCGATGGAGAAGGCCCCCGAGGGCATAGAGATACGCCTCGGCCTCGAGCTCGGCCAGGGCAACCACGACCCGGCCCGCGCGAAGCGCATCTACGCCATGCCGGAGTACGACTTCATCCTCGGCTCGCTGCACAACCTGCGCGGGGAGCGGGACTTCTACTACCTCGAGTATGAGAGCGAGGAGCAGTGCCACGAGCTCTACGCGCGCTACCTCGACGAGCTCATAGAGCTCGCCGGCCTCGGCTGCTTCGACTGCATGGCCCACATCGGCTACTGCCTGCGCTATATGCACAAGCAGGGCATAGACGCCGCCGTCACCATGGACCGCTACGGCGACCGCGTCGACGTGCTGCTGCGCACGCTCATAGAAAACGGCAAGGGCATAGAGCTCAACGTGGCCGACCTCGTCCCCGGCGGGCGCGAGGACCCGCTGCTCCAGCCCTTCCCCGGCCTCGACGTGCTCCGGCGCTACCGCGAGCTCGGCGGCGACATCATCACCGTCGGCTCCGACGCGCACAACGTGCGCGCCGCCGGCGTCGGCATACGCGAGGGCTTCGAGCTCCTGGCCGGCAGCGGCTTCAGATACGTCGCCGTCTACAGGCGGCACAAACCCGAATTCAAACGCATAGAGCTTTAAGGAGGTACTACCATGCTGGCTATAGGTTCTGACCACGGCGGCTTCGAGCTCAAGAAGGCCGTCATGAAGCACCTCGCCGAGCGCGGCGTCGAGTACCGCGACTACGGCACATTCTCAGACGAGAGCTGCGACTATCCCGATTTCGGCGAGGCCGTCGGCCGCGCCGTCGCCTCCGGCGAGTGCGAGCGGGGCATCGTGATATGCGGCACGGGCATAGGCATATCCATAGCCGCGAACAAGGTCCGCGGCGTCCGCTGCGCCCTGTGCGGCGACTGCTACAGCGCCCAGATGTGCCGCGAGCACAACGACGCCAACGTCCTCGCCCTCGGCGCGCGCGTCCTCGGCGAGGGGCTCGCGCTCAAGATTGTCGACACCTATCTCGACTCGAGCTTCCAGGGCGGCCGCCACGCGAGGCGCGTGGCCAAGATTATGGCCCTGGAAGACAAAGGCTGATGGCGGCGAAGAAGGGCCCGGAGGTATACCGGGGACGCCGCCGCAGGCTCAACGTGCTGGGCATAGTATTCGGCGCGCTGGCCGTGCTCATACTGCTCATAGTGGTGCTGTTCTTCGGCCTGCAGAAGTACATCGTCTTCGGCCACGACGGCATCTCCGTCGTGCTGCCCGGCTCGCAGTCGGCCTCGGACGGCTCCGGCGGCGCCGCCGGCGATGAGGCGCCGCTCGAGGCCGTGAACGCGGCGCTGGAGATAACCGAGCCGGACTACTCCGCCGTCACGCCCATCGCCGGCGACGGGCTCGGGGACTATATCGCCGTGTTCGTCCCGGCCGAGGACGTCTCCCTCTCCGGCGTGGGCCGCTACATCGAGGTCATGGGCTATTATGAGGCCAACGCCGTGGTGCTGGAGGTGAAGCCCGTCAGCGGCCAGCTCGTCTGGCAGAGCTCAAACGACATAGCGGCGAGCTACGCGACGGCCGGCACGGTCGACCTCGCCTCGCTTATCGAGGGCCTCCACAACGACGAAATCTACGTCGTCGTGCAGCTGAGCTGCTGTATAGACGGCCTCCTCGCCCAGCGCTGCCCCACCGCCGCGCTGACGCTGACCAGCGGCGTCGCGTATACGGATACGGAGGGCGCCTGGCTCAACCCCTACAGCGACGTCGTCGCGCAGTACATCACCGGGCTGTGCGAGGAGCTCATCTCCTACGGCGCGGACGAGCTGCTGCTCAAGAGCCTCAGCATGCCCGCGACGGACGCGCCCATAGGCTACACCGTCCAGCTGAGCAGCACGCCCAGCCCCGAGGCCGCCGTGTGCAGCCTCGCCATGAGCGTCGCGAACGACCTCGCGGGCTACGGCGTGCCCATAAGCGCGATACTCGACACCACCGGCTTCCGCGGCGGGCTCGAGAGCCGGACCGGGCAGAACACGGAGCTCTTCGCCAAGGTCTTCGACCGCCTGTGCACCGCCACGGACAGCGCCTGGCAGTCCGGCGTCGACCGCGACGCCCTGGAGGGCGATTTCGAGCTCGGCAGCGCGCAGCAGCGCTACGTGCCCATCTGCAACTACGCCCCCGACGGCTTCCCCACCGCCATAGTCCGCGTCCCCGAGACGGTCCTGCCCGCCTCCGACAGCGGCGGAGAAACCTCCGGACAGTAAAATTCCGCCCCGCCGCGCGAAAAACGCGCGGCGGGGCATTTTCCTCTTGCTTTTTGGGAAAGCGGTGCTATAATAATCTGCGCTGTCAGTCCGACAGCGTATTTTTTCGTCTTTTTCGGATGGGGGGACCGGTTATGATAGGGCAGTTCGCGCGGCGCTGCGCCGGGTTCATGAGGCGTGAGGTCGTCCTCAGCGCGGCGATGGCGCTGGCCGTTGTCTCGGCCTTTTTCGTGCCGCCGAGCGCGGAATACCTCGGCTACATAGACTGGGACACGCTCGCGCTGCTCTTCTCGCTCATGGCGGTTATGAAGGGCTTCCAGCAGGCCGGGCTCTTCATCTGCCTCGCGAACGCGCTGCTTTCCCGCGCGCACGGCACCCGCGCCCTGCTCGCCGTGCTCGTGGGCCTGCCCTTCGTGGGCAGCATGATAGTCACGAACGACGTGGCGCTCATCACCTTCGTGCCCTTCGGGCTCGTGTCGCTGCGCATGGCGAGGCAGGAGCGGCTCATCGTGCCGCTGGTCGTGCTCCAGACCGTGGCCGCGAACCTCGGCAGCATGCTCACGCCCATGGGCAACCCCCAGAACCTCTATCTGTACGCGAAGAGCGGCATGAGCTTCGGCTCGCTCTGCCTGCTCATGGCCCCCTACGTGCTGCTCGCCGCCGCCTGCATCGCCGCGATGATACTGCTGCGCCGCCCGGCGCGGGTGGAGTGCCCCGCCGTGCCCGTGAAGCTCGCCGGGATAAAGCCGCTCGCCACCTATTCGGCCGGCTTCGCGCTCTGCCTGCTCGCGCTCTTCGGCGTGCTCAGCCCCCTCGCCGTCGCGGCCGTCACGGCGCTCTACCTCGCTCTCTTCGACCGGGCGCTGCTGCGCGCCGTCGACTACTCGCTGCTCGGCATCTTCGCCGCCTTCTTCATCTTCATCGGCAACATCTCCGGCATCGAGGCCTTCCGCGGCTTCATCTCCTCCGCCCTCACGGGCCGCGTCGAGCTCGCCGCCGTGCTCGCGAGCCAGGTCACGAGCAACGTCCCCGCCGCGCTGCTGCTCTCGGGCTTCACCGACCAGTGGCCCGCGCTCATCATAGGCTGCAACATAGGCGGCCTCGGCACGCTCATCGCCTCCATGGCGAGCCTCATCTCCTACAAGGCCGTCGCCCGCGAATACCCCGAGCAGAAGGGCCGCTACTTCGCCCAGTTCACGCTCTGCAACCTCGGCTTCCTGGCCGTGATGCTCGGCCTCAGCATGGCCCTCGGCGCCATGTAACCGGATATATGAAAATCCGGCCGCCCGGTTCCCCCGGCGGCCGGATTTCTTATTGCGCGCCCGCGCGCCTCACTTCTCCACTATCCCGCCGCTGCGGTAGAGGGCCAGGAGCTCGTCCAGGGCGGCTATGCGCCGGCGGAGGACGGCGCCCTCGTCGGAGTCCGCTATGTAGCGGCGGCGGGGGAAGGTCTCGATGTTCACGCTGTCGGACTCTATGTCCGCGTTCTCGCTGAGCACCTTGGCGACGCCCTCGAAGGGGCGGTGGCTCTTGAGGCCGATGCCGTGCGAGCTGTATATGAGCGTGTAGCCGGCGATGCCCGTGGTCTTCTGGTAGGCCTTGCAGAAACCGCCGTCTATCACGAAGAGCCGTCCGCCGGCCTTGACGGGGCTCTCGCCCTTGACGGCCTTCACGGGCGTGTGCCCGTTTATGATATGCCCCGTGTCCGGGTCGAGGCCGAACTCGGCGAGGATCATGCGCGCGGTCTTCTCGTCGTTCCAGTACCGGAAATAGGCGTTGCGCGGCTCGGCCCAGGTGCTCTTGTCGTCGACCATGGCCCGCTCGAAGGTGTGGAAGACGCGGCCCGAGAAGGGGCTGTCGTTGCCGCACCAGAGGTACCACATCATGTCGAGCGCGCTCTCGTCGCCGCTCACCCAGGCGCTCTTCACGACGGCGTCGGCGTAGTCCATGAGCGCCTTGCCGGAGTACCACTTCCCGCCGTGGCGCACGCGGGCGAACCGGCCGTCCTCCGTGAGCGGGATGCAGCCGTGGTAGAGCAGGTTGCCGTTGCAGACGAGGTAGGTGCTGCCCTTGCGGTAGATGAAGTCGAGGTGCCGCCTGAGCGGCTGGCTCTCGCGGAAGGCGTCGACGTACTCGTCCACGAGCGCGGCCTCCTCGGCGCTGAGCCTGTAGGGGTCGGCGGGGTCGACGGTCGGGAGCTCCGTGGTGTTGAGCGGGTATACGCCGCTCTCGAGCTCGACCGTCCAGTCGTTATAATTTATGCGCTCGAGCATGAGCCGGTCGTCCATGCCGTAGCCGGGGTGGCGCTTTATGACCTGGCCCTCGAGCTTGAAGCCGAGGACGGAGAGGGCCCGCTTGCGCGTCTTCTGCGAGGCCGAGCCGTAGACGCGCTCGCAGAATTCGCCGAGGGCGCGCAGGGATACGCCGTAGCGCCGCTCGAGGGTCATCTCGTTGCCGTAGTCGCAGGTGATGCGCAGCACGGTGAAGATGCAGGCCGGGCTGCCCGCGGCCGCGCCGAGCCAGAGTATGTCGTGGTTGCCCCACTGTATGTCTATCCGGCGGCGGCGCATGAGCGTCTCGATTATGCCCGCCGGGTCGGGCCCGCGGTCGAAGATGTCGCCCACGACGTGCAGCCGGTCGACGGCGAGGCGCTTGACGAGCTCGGCGAGGGCGATTATGACGCTGTCCGCCGCGCCGGTGGCTATGATGCTGTCGAGTATCGTGTCGTGATAGCGGTGCTGGTTCGCGTCCTCGTCGCGCTGGATGTGCAGCAGCTCGTCGAGCACGAACTCCCAGCCCGCGGGCATGGACTCGCGCACGTAGCTGCGCGTATACTTGCTCGAGAGCGTCTCGGCGAGCAGGCAGAGGTCCTCGAGCGTATTGCGCACGCGCTCGGGCGTGAGCTCGCCGCGCTCGCGCAGGGCGCCGAGCTCCTCGCGGGGGTAGTAGATTATGGAGCAGAGCGCGCGGCAGGCCTTCTCGCCGCGAAGCTCCTCGAAGAGGCGGCGCACCTTCTCGAGTATGACGCCGGAGCAGTTGTTCAGGATGTGCCGCACGGCGCCGCTCTCGCCGTGCAGGTCGCTGATGAAGTGCTCCGTGCCCTTAGGCAGGGCCAGTATGGCCCGCAGGTTTATGAGCTCGGAGCAGACGGACGCCGTATTGGGATACTTTTCCGAGAGCAATTCGAGGTATTCGCGCGTAAATTCGCCCATAAGCGTGACCTCCCGCTTTGTTTTCCATACTACGATTGTACACTATCCGCGCGCCCTCATGCAACCGCGAATTTGTAAAAAAGGCCCCGGAGGGCGCGAAATGCGCCGCGCCCCTCAGAGCAGCCGGGAAACGCTTATGGCGTTTACCATCATATGATAGAATATCGGGCACCAGATGCTGCCGGAGCGCTCGTAGGCCCAGTTGAGGGCCGCCGAGCCGGGCACGTACAACAGCGCCGAGAGCAGCACCATGACCGCGTCCCCGTCGCCGATATACTGCCAGATATGGTAGACGGAGAAGACGAGCACGCTGACTATCCAGGCCGCGGCGCGGCTCTTCCCGCGCAGCGCGCCGAAGACGAGGCCGCGGAAGAGCGCCTCCTCCACCACGGGCGCGAGGAAGACGCTCATCGCGACGAGCGCGCCCCGGCCGTACTCGCCCATGGCGGCGAAGGCATCGTTGTTCGGCGAGCTGAGCGAGAGCCCCGTGAGGTTCAGGAGCGAGGTCAGTATCATGCTCAGCGCGAGCTCGAGCACGAAGGCCGTCGCGAAGGCCAGCACGAACATGGCAAAGCGGTCGAGCATCGCGTCGAAGCCGGCGCGCAGGAATCGCCAGAGCGCGGCGAGCAGGTAGGTGAAGCCGGCGGCGTAGTAGATGAAGTTCAGGTCGACGGCCGTGAGGCCCGGTATCACGAGGCCCAGGTAGGGCAGCAGCAGCGGCATGGCGAAGACGTGTATGGGCAGGTATACGAGCGCCGCCAGCCGCTCGCCCGGGCGCATCAGGTCCGTGAAGGCCGGGCGGAAGGGGGTTTCGGGTTTTTTCTCGTTCATGGCGTAAGCTTCCTCTGGAGCTCGTAGAGCAGGTTCATGGCCTCAATGGGCGAGAGCGTGTCGAGCCGGGCCCGGCGGAGGGCGTCGAGCACCTCCTCATCGGCGGCGGAGCCGAGCGTGAGCTGCCCCTCCTCCGCGGCGGGCGCGAGGGCGGCCGGGGCGCTGCGGGCGGCGGCGTTGAGCTCGTCGAGGCATTCGCGGGCCCTCTCCACCACGCTGCGCGGCACCTCGGCGAGGGCCGCGACCTCGATGCCGTAGCTGTCGTCGGCCGCGCCGGGGACTATCTTGCGCAGGAAGATGACCCTCTCCCCGCTCTTGCGGGCGGCGATGTAGTAGTTCCTCACGCCGTCGAGCTTCCCCTCGAGGTCGGTGAGCTCGTGATAGTGCGTGGCGAGCAGCGTCTTCGCGCCCAGGCGGCGCTTGTCGGCGCAGTACTCGGCGACGGCGCGGGCGATGGCCATGCCGTCGTAGGTGGAGGTGCCGCGGCCTATCTCGTCGAGCAGTATGAGGCTGCGCGGCGTGGCCGTGCGCAGGATGTGCGCCACCTCGCTCATCTCGACCATGAAGGTGCTGCGTCCGCCGGAGAGGTCGTCGCTCGCGCCGATGCGGGTGAACACGCGGTCGACGAGGCCTATCACCGCGCTCTTTGCCGGCACGAAGGAGCCCATCTGCGCCATGAGCACGATGAGGGCCGTCTGGCGCATATAGGTGCTCTTGCCGGCCATGTTGGGGCCGGTTATGATGGCGAGGCGGTCGGTCGTGCGGTTCATGTGCGTGTCGTTGGGGACGAAGCGCGTGTCGCGCTGGGCGGCCTCGACCACGGGATGGCGGCCGTCTATAATCTCGATGCCGCCGCCGTCGTCCACCTCGGGGCAGGTGTAGCCCCGGCGCACGGCGGCCTCGGCGAGGGAGCAGAGCGCGTCGAGCTCCGCCGTCGTGTCGGCGCTGCGCTGTATGCGGCCCATGCGCTCGGCCACGCTCGCGCGCAGGCGGCAGAAGTAGTCGTATTCGAGCTGGCAGACGCGGGTCTGGGCGGAATTTATCTCCGCCTCGAGCTCCTTGAGCTCGGTGGTGATGTAGCGCTCGCAGTTCTTGAGCGTCTGCTTGCGCACGTAGTCGGGCGGGAGCTTCGACACGTCGGCGCTGTTGGGTATCTCGATGGCGTAGCCCGTGAGGCGGTTATAGGCCACGCGCAGCTTCTTTATGCCGCTGCGCTCCTGCTCGCGGCGCTCGAGCTCGGCGACGAGGGAGGCCGCGTTCTCATGCACGGCGCGCAGGCGCTCGACCTCCTCGGAGAAGCCGCGCCGGAGCACGCCGCCGTCGCGTATGGAGACGGGAGGGTCGTCGCAGACGGTGAAGGCTATGTCGTTCCTCACGTCCTCGAGCGCGTCCATGTCCCGCGCGGGGGCGAGCAGGGCGCACTTCGTGCCCGAGAGCAGCTCGCGCAGCCTCGGCAGGCGCGAGCAGGCCTCGCCGAGGGCCAGCATATCCCGCCCGTTCGCCGTCTGATAGGCGACGCGGGAGATGAGCCGGGGCATATCGCCCATGCCCTCGAGGGCGCTCATGAGCTCGCGGCGCAGGACGTTGTCCGAATAGAGCTCGCTCACCGCGGCGAGGCGCGCGCGTATGTCCCGCACGGAGACGAGCGGCATCTCGACCCAGGAGCGCAGCAGCCGCGCGCCCATGGGCGTCCTGGTATAGTCGAGCACGGCGAGGAGGCTCCCGCGCTTCTCGCCGGTGCGGATGTTGGCCGTGAGCTCGAGGCTGCGGCGCGCCGACCAGTCGAGCTCCATGTAGAGCCCCTCGTCGAGCAGCTCGAGGCGGTTTATGTGCCCGCACTCGCACATCTGCGTCTCGTACAGGTAGCGCAGCAGCGCCCCGGCGGCCGC